>CAZOHQ010000029.1:0-12184 GCA_964579455.1 uncultured Syntrophaceae bacterium
GGACGCTTTTCCAGCGAGGAGCTGATCGGCCACATGAAACGCCTTGCCGATCTGGATCTTACCCTGAAGTCCTCCGGCACAGATCCGCAACTCGCGCTGAAGCGTCTGCTCATAGGTATCTGCCAAACCGGGAAAAGGGAGGCATGAACCCGCCTTGTACGATACGCTCAAACTATCACTTACAGCTTGCTCAATCTTCTCTGCGACTGTCTCTCTCTTTTGGGTTTTCTCTTCGATCTGCCCTTCTTTCTGGTCCCGGATTCAGGGATGTCATAATCGTCTTCTTCAAAGGGTTCACCGCCGTTAATCATCACCATCATTTCGGCTTCCATCATTCGTGCCTCGAATTCAGGTGAAGATATCACCACACCTCCCGCCCTCTCGACCGATTCCGCGACGTCTCTATCCGATGTAGCAACGATAATCTCTCCACCCCTTCCCGCCATTGCCATCCTTTTGATGACCTCGTCCGCTGTTTCCCCCCTTCGGGAATACACAATATAGACGCCATCCTCTCTGAGCCGTTCCTCTCTGGCAGATCCATCTATCCATCCGTCGAAGACCACGGTCATCTTATGACCCTTCAGCTTTTTGTACGCAGCGACCCTTTTGATCAACCCGATGCGGCCCTCCTCAAGGCTGAATCTCTCGAGACGTCTCAGGGAATCCGATTGTCTGATGAGATTGTATCCATCTATTATGATGTGCATAATTCGAGATTCTCGGTTGCGAGTTTTTGTGTTTCGATTTGAAAAGTGAGTGAACCTTGTGGGGAAGGGCGCCTTTATCTATCCCGAATAATGAGCACTATATGAAATGACCTTTAAACCATCGATCAATCGCCCAGGATCGCCCTCATCTTGCGTATCGTCTGTCCGTAATCCCCACTGAGGAATATGCTGGAGCCCGCGACGAATATATCGGCGCCAGCCTCTTGCACTACCCCTATGGTCTGAAGGGTGATTCCCCCGTCCACCTCAAGAAGGACATCGGGCGAGACGCGGTCAATCATATCCCGTGCCTCCCGTATCTTGGGCAGCATGCTTTCTATGAATTTCTGTCCCCCAAATCCGGGATTCACCGTCATGACAAGCAAAAGATCAATATCGCCGATAATCTGTCCAATGTTGACCAGCGGTGTCGCGGGGTTGATCGAAACGCCGGCCTTCGCCCCTGTCTCCGTGATCAGGTGGACTGTCCGGTGAAGGTGAGCGGTCGCTTCGGCATGCACGGTAATGATATCACTCCCCGCATCCGCGAAGCTTTGAATATATCTGTCGGGGTACTCGATCATCAGGTGGACATCGAGAGGGACACGCGCAGTCTTCTTTATGGATGCCACGACCGGAGAACCGATGGTTATATTCGGGACAAAATGTCCGTCCATAACATCCACGTGAATCAGGTCAGCCCCGGCGTCTTCGACTGCACGAATTTCCTCTCCGAGTCTACTGAAATCGGCGGATAGTATGGATGGCGCTATCTTTTTCATGTCTGCATCTTCACTCATTGTAAGGGTATGGGCTGGGGACGCTTTCGGTCTGCTTTATTGCTCCCGTTGGCTGAAGTCAATGCACAACTCAAAACCGGACTTTTTACTCAGCCATCAAAAATTCATGATGAGGTAATAGACTACACCCGTGTCAACTTCCCTGATAGTCAACCGGAGCTCTTTTGCGGCCTGCTCTTTCGCCTCTCCCGGAAAGAATAGAAAGCCGTGGGATATGTCATCCGGAGGAACCGGTCTCTGGTCAAGAGATCTGTTATGTAGGTCATCGCTTATATGATGAGGAGCCCGTGTATCTTCCAGCCCCCTGGCCCCGCCCATAGTAAGCCCCGCAGCAGCTCCGATGGCTGCGCCCTTACCCACCGCCTCGCCGATGTTGGTTCCGGTAACGATTCCTATTGCCGCACCGATAACAGCACCCGCCGCGCCTGCCAGCAGGCCGGATTTTGCCCCTTCCGGGAGGACTTCTCCATATTCGGATTCTCTTTCTATCCTTTCATAAGCCATTTCCCGATCAAGGATCGACCAGAGGTTATCCTGGATATCCACCAGATAGGTCCTGCTCGCCACAACTTCCAGCGGATGTTTACCCCTGTTGTCGAAGATTACCTGGACAGGAAGCACTCCCGACCCCACCAGATCAAATCCGAAAGCGGCCTTCGCCTCTTCTTGATTATATGCCTTGGCCGCTATGGTGGCACCCGCCACCTCTGTCGCGTTCGTGTAGGCGTTCGGCATCTTGAAGGGGACAATCTTTCTCTCATACCGTGCGCATCCCGCTATTACAATAAGGATGGCAACCAGCGCCAGCACACAGACTCTACTTATTCGTGTCATGACCGGTTTTCCTTTCATGTGCTTTTACATTTGAATGTCGCAAATCTTAGTATCTTTTTCCCCACCTGTCAATTCGTTTTGTGAAAGACGTTTTGTGAAAGCATGACAAAGTAACCACTACTAGTACAATGGGTATCCCGGACACATTCCATCCATAATCACCAGCGCACCATACCAAATGCTGTGGTCATGACTCACCACTTTACCAGGAGCTGCTTGATTTTGTCTTTCAAGTGGTCAGGTGCGTGTTGTTCGAATCTCAAAGCGATTTGCCTCTTAACCGACTTCAACTGAGGTTCATTGCCAATCAAACACTGCCCTGTTTTGTTCTCCAGCTTGAGTCTTTTTTGAAGCTGCCTTGGAATTGATATTCCCAGCCGGATCACAAGGGCATATTCCTCCGAGAAATCTATAGAGCCAAGAGACTCCCAGGTAATGGAGTTCTTCTCAAGCAGGTTGCCTATATGGATTCGATCCGAATCGATTTCGATGCTCTGTGAAGTGAATCGGCTGGTAAACACAGTGCGGACCGGGATACCGACACAGAAGAAAAACATGCCCATAAATATGCCAAAATCATCATCAATGATCGGAGGAATATACATTGTCTTTGCCAATGCAGCGCTTACGACCATATAGACAGATGGTACAGCAAATAGCAGTGTTATCACATCGTAAAAGATGGCAATTCCTTGAGGGTTAACCATAATCCCCTTTTTTCGTTAAATATTACACATGAAGGGCATTAAGGTTCTAAGAGCAGTAGCTCTATTATCGGCACAATCGATGCTGATGCGACGTTGTTCTCAAATGCCGCTTGGAGAGTATCGTAAGGGCCTGACGTACCATTGGGTCGATAGTCTACCAAGACAAGTGAGTGAAGCTTTGCCCAATCCTCAACGCCGGCGAGATCCGGCGTGTCCAAGGTAAAGGTGCCTGTTGCATCATCAGCAAGCGATGGAAAAATACTTGTAAAAACCCCGGCACGAACGCAAGTATTTGTCACAGCATTAACACCAGGGGCAACCGTGATTGCATCCGTTTCATATACAATGGCGTGGACGGTGGCCCCGTTGGCGGAAGAGAGGATTGTGCCGCTCCAATTTGTTACCTGAATTTCAAAGTGATAATAATCACCGACCCGCCGGCTGGTCGCTGTGATGCTGCCTTTTGGATTGCGGGTTAGTGATGTATTGACGATGTCTTTATAAACTGTTGCATAATCTAAAGGACCATTGCTGATTTGATTTCCGCTGTCGACCATGACTATGGGATAAGAGACGGAACCACTGCCATATGCCGTCCACCAGCGATAATACCGGGTAGCGAAAGCAGGGTTATTGACATATTGTTCCAAGAATAGAACCGGTTCTCCGACTTTATTGTATTCTACTTCCAGGTCCATGATTGCCGCACCGGCATTCTGACAATTTCCTCAACCAGGATTTAAAAAACTTTCAAAAACAACAACGCGTTGATTTGAATGCCCAGACAAGCGTGCTATCGGATATTCAGCATTTGTAATGTCGTCCAAGATTAGGACAGAGGCAAACAGAAAGAAAAGAAAAATTAGCCGCTTCATAAATTTCCTCCAATAGGCATAATTGTATATAAGATAACGACTAAATTGATTTTTTCGTTAACATGAAAAGAATACAATATCAACCCAAATCCATCACCCATGCTTGCATACAGCATGTTGGCACCCTCGGGCGCCAAGGGGTTGGTATATATATCAAAAGCTTCGCACTAATAGTGCAGACCAGTTTTTAATCCAAGATAATATTTTTCTAAATTTTTTTCCTCCTCCTTTAAGGTAAATTGTTTTCATTCGAAATCTATGAATCAACGGATCCTTTTTGATCCTATTTCCGAATGCCTTTACGTCCAATTAATTGACAAGGCATTGTTTTCGATGTTCGGAAGTATGGGGGAACTGTTTTTTACTTGTAAAGGGATATTTCACATTGAAAAACAGGGGCTGGCGATGCGATTGGGAGAGGGAGGTGGAGCAGCGGCAGGAAGGGACACGATCTCTCTCCTCTGAGAATATCATGCCACCATAATGGGGACCGGTCGTTCTATTTGTCAAGAAGAATCCGGACGTTTTGTGAGAGCTTGACAGAAGGGGAAAAGACCATTATATTTCGCTTATTATGGTTGTCTCATTTTATAATGTGCTGCTGTTTTTCGCGGCCGTCTTCCTTATACCATTTTTCGCGGTGAAAATCGTGTTTGCTGGAAAATACAGAAAGAGCATCGGCCCCAAGTTCGGGTTCATCCCTCAGGAGATCTTCGAAGAGATGAAGGGGTCACCCCGGATATGGGTGCATGCAGTGTCTGTGGGAGAGGTTTCCGCCGCCGCTCCCATAGTTTCGTCGCTGAGAGGGATGTATCCCGAGGCATGTATTGTCCTCTCCACAAGCACGGAGACCGGCCAGGAGATGGCGCGACGCCTGGTTACAGACGCCACATCACATATGTACTATCCCCTTGACATCCCCATGGTTGTCAGAAGGGTCATAGACAGGGTGAACCCGGATATATTTGTTCCTGTCGAGACGGAAATATGGCCTAATTTCATCCGTGCCTGCAGGAAGAGGGGGACCAAAATCGTGATGGTGAATGGCCGTATCTCCCCCCGTTCCTTCGGGCGGTACAGAAAGACGCGATTTTTCTGGAAGCGAATTATGAATATGATTGACATGATAGGAGCCATATCCGCGATTGACGCCTCCAGACTGGAGACGCTGGGCGTGGAGCCATCCAAGATCCATGTTCTGGGAAACTCGAAGTATGACAGCCTGGCCGCGGGGGTGGATGACGCTCTGAGGAATACAATGGAGACAAGACTGGAAATACCTCACGAAACAAAGGTTTTCGTGGCGGGCAGCACGCATGAAGGCGAGGAGGGGGTGGTCCTGAAGGTGTATCGGGGTCTGCTTGAAAGATATCCTGATATGCTTATGATCATCGTCCCGAGGCATCCCGAGAGGAGCCACGCTGTACGTTCTCTTGTGAACGATGAAGGTTTTGATGACTGCATTACGATGACAGAGATCAACAGGGGCGAGAAGCGTGCCGGCCGGCGGGTTATTATTGTCGATGTTATAGGAGAACTTTTCAAGGTTTACAGCCTCGCCACGATAGTCTTCTGCGGCGGGAGCCTGGTTCCCAAGGGAGGACAGAATATTCTGGAGCCCGCTGCGTGGGGAAAGATCGTTCTCTATGGCCCCTCAATGGATGATTTCACGGATGAGAGAGAAAGGCTGGAGATGGCGGGAGGCGGCATTACCGTCAGAAATGACAGCGAACTTCTGGACGAGGCGCTGAAACTGATGAAAAATCCTGAAACCCTCCACAGGAAAGGAGAGGCGGGACGTGAGATCGTTGCCTCCAACAGGGGAGCCGCACGAAGATACGCCGAAATGATAGAAGAAAATCTTAAGCTGTTAAGTCCGAATTTTTGATGAACGCATCACCATCCGCTTATTTACTGTTTTGTCATCCACGCATACAATAAAAAGAGGTTAACCCTCCGCCCGTTTCAGACATTCATTCCACCGGCTGTTCACCGATGCCTGGAGGGTGCTGAGCTGCTCGATACTCATTTTTTTGAATCTTCCCTGCTTCTCCACATAATTGACGAGGGGAGTGAGCTTCCCCCTTTCGGCTAGGGTCTTGCTCCTGCCGGTGAAGCGGAACCGGTCGTTTTCTATCTCAAAGAGGATGAACAGGCCCGTTTCAACGGCGAGTTTTCCGACCTTGACGGTATCCCTTACTGGATATCCCCATCCCGGAGGGCAGGGGGTGTCGATATGGATATACCGCGTTCCTCGTATCCTCTTGGCCTTGACGAATTTTTCATACAGGTCAATCGGATAGGAGGGCGAGACGGTGGCCAGGTAGGGGATATGGTGAGCCTCCATAATTTTCAGAAAATCCTTCTTCGGCTCCTGTTTTGTCAGGACGGGTGTGGTTGTGGTTAAGGCACCCATGGGTGTTGCTCCTGAGCGCTGTGTCCCCGTATTCATGTAACCTTCGTTGTCATAACACGCGAATATGAAGTCGGTATTTCTCTCCGCCGCGCCGCTCAGAGACTGTATGCCAATATCATAGGTTCCTCCATCCCCCGAGAGGGCCAGGACGGTTGTGTCCGTTATATTGAGTGCGTTCAGACCGGCCACGATACCAGAGGCGGACGCCGCATTGCTTGCAAAGGTGGTATTCAGGGCGGGTACGATTACTGATGTGGTGGGATACAGTCCGTGCAACACACACAAACAGCTTGGCGGTATCGCCACAATCGTGTTTTCCCTTAAAGCCTTGAGTATGTATCTGTACGCAAGAGAAAGCCCGCACCCTTGGCATGCCCGGTTTCCCGGCAGGATGTACTCCTTTTCATTTATCTTGAATATGTTTTCCTGCATCTTTCCGTCCTGTTCTCCTCAGTTTCAGGTTACGGGTTTCGAGTTGCCTCTTACCCCCTGTCTTCAGCCTCAATCCCCGTATGACAGTTGAGCCAAATTGTTTTATTGCCCGTATCTCCGGACCCAATGGTATCAAGAGTCGCCCGTGCCGCGTCTACAAGCTCTCCGGTCTTGACATCCCTTCCACCCAGTCCCGCGATATAATTATGGATAGGTGCCCTGACATCCGTACCGTAAAAGGCGGCCTTCAGGTCTGAGCAGAGCCCCCCCTCATAACCATAGCTGATACACTTTTCAAAGACTACGATGGCCTTCGCCTTTTTGAATGCCTGCGCAACGTCCTCCTTCGGAAAGGGCCTGTATGTCCTGATACCGACGACACCCGCCCTGATTCCATCGTTGCGCAGTGCGTCCACGGCCATAGTGGCTTCGGTGGCGATTGACCCCATACCCGTCAGTATCAGTTCGGCGTCTTCTGTCTTATATTCCCAGATCATACCTCCATGATCCCGCCCGGTCAGCTCGGCCCATTCCCTGCTTGCTGCTGTGATTATCTCTCTGGATTTTTCAAACGCAGCCTGCAGTTTGTACCTCATCTCCATGTAGCCATCACAGAGAACACCCTTCGAGTTTTCCCTCCTTGAGGGGAAAAAGACGGGGTTGATCGTCTTCGGATCGTCCGAAGAAAGGACGGTATGAGGCTTGTATGGAGGCAGATATTTCTCTATCAGTCCGGAATCAGGGATCTCCACGGGCATCATCGTGTGTGAGAGAATAAAGCCGTCGTAGCAAACCATTACCGGGATATATACCTCTTCCGCTTCCGCTATGCGGTATGCCTGTATGACGGTGTCGAGAATCTCCTGGTTGTCTCTGCAGTATATCTGTATCCATCCCGTGTCTCTCTGCGAGAAGGAATCCTGCTGATCATTGAAGATGGACCAAGGCGCTCCCACTCCTCTGTTGACGCAACACATGACGATCGGCAGTCTTGAACCCGACGCCCAGTGCAGTTGCTCATGCATATAGAGAAGCCCGTTGGAGCTTGTCGCTGTAAATACCCGGGCGCCCACGGTAGATGCCGATATGCAAACGGTCAGAGAGGAGTGCTCGCTTTCCACCCTGACATATTCCGCCTTCAGCTCCCCCTTTTCGACATATTCGGACAATAGCTCCGCGAGGCTGGTCTGGGGTGTTATGGGATAGGCCGCAATAACGCCGGGCTTGGCAAGTTTCACCGCCTGTGCCGCCGCTTCATTCCCCGTGATAATACGGACATCATTCATCAATATCCACCTCTCTTACCATCTTTATCGCGTTGGGGGGGCATTCCTCCGCACAGATGCCGCATCCCTTGCAGTAATCCATGTCAATCTCAACAGGTATCGTCATGGACACAACTCCATCCGGGCAGTAGAGCCAGCACAGAAAACAGGCTGGTTTGCCCTTGACTTCCGGTATGCATTTTGTGCTGTCGATCACGGGCCTTACATCTCTCCACTCACCCGTCCTGCCCGCCTCGCCGGCAGCCGGTGTGCAGACGCCCGAAACATTGGTGTCACTATTTTTCATCTTCGTTCTTCTCCTGAGTTTCGAGTTGTTCCTCACTCCTTACGTAAAGCGTTCTTTCAAAGGCCGTCCTGACAGCCTGAAAATTAAAGGACGCCATGCCCGGCGGCATCTTTTTCTTTATTCCCTTTTCGATATTTTCAAGAGAGATAAGACCCGACGCCATAGAAAGCGCCCCGAGAAGAGGGGTGTTCACAACAGGGACCCCCCTCATGCTGAGATGATGCTCCCATGCTATCCCCGCGACGTCGACCGTTGCCACTGAAAAGTCCCCATTGGTCTCGATCTGCTCCGGCTTCAGGATCGTGTTGACAATGACCAGGCCCCCTTTTTTAATTCTTCCTGCTCCGGTGGCTGCCTTCAGGAGGGATTCGTCCAGAATGACAGCAATATCGGCAGACGCAATCTGGGAAAATGTCCTGATCGGCTCGTCCGATATCCTCGTTAAAGCAGTGAGGGGTGCTCCCCTCCGTTCCGGCCCGAAGGTGGGGGCTGATGTAACTCCCCTAAAACCCTGAACATAAGCAGATTCTGCGAGTATCTGAGCCGCCAGGACAACCCCCTGTCCGCCTCTGCCATGCCATATTATTTCGTGCATTGCTCTTACTGCTCCCCTTCCCCAAAAAAAAGGGCCATGAAACGTTCGTTCATGGCCCATCAAATCTTTATCTGTTGCTTCGTTATACCACAGAGATGACAGGCCGCGGGTATTTACCCCTGCTAAGAGTGAGGCTAAGCAAGCTGGATAAATTTAAAAGCCCTTTCGCGGAAAAATCTGTCATCTACAACTTCCCCTTCAATAAAACGTCTGTTCTTCTATAACAGGATTTTTAAAAAGTCAAATGGAAAACTTGCAAAGAAATCAATCGGACAGGCTGCCCTGTCATACAGCCGGGGATTTCAGGGATTCTGCCTGATAGTGGGTGCTGATGGCATCAATAATGGCGTTGATATCTCCATCAAGGATATTTTCCAGATTATACATGGTAAGCCCGATCCGGTGGTCTGTCATTCGCCCCTGGGGGAAATTGTATGTCCGGATCCTCTGGCTCCGGTCTCCGCTCCCCACCTGTTGTTTCCTCGTTTCTGAAATCGCGGCGTCCTGTTCCTCGTTCATCTGTTCAAAAAGCCTGGCTCGGAGTACTTTGAGGGCTTTGGCCTTGTTTTTATGCTGTGATTTTTCATCCTGACAGGTTACGACAAGCCCCGTTGGAATGTGGGTTATCCGTACCGCTGAATCCGTAGTATTGACACTCTGCCCCCCATGGCCCGTCGAACGATAGACGTCGATCCGAAGGTCATTCGGATCGATATTCACTTCCACATCCTCCACCTCCGGGAGAACCGCTACGGTCACAGCGGAGGTGTGGATCCTTCCCTGCGCCTCGGTAAGGGGCACCCTCTGGACCCTGTGAACACCGCTTTCGTATTTCAGTCTGCTGTACGCACCATTCCCTTCAATGAGGATGATAACCTCCTTAAAACCACCAATACCTCCGGACAGGCTGGAACTTATGATTTCCACTTTCCAGTTACATCGCTCCGCATACCGGGAGTACATCCTGAAAAGATCTCCGGCAAAGAGTCCCGCTTCATCCCCTCCGGTACCGGCCCGTATTTCAAGAAAGACATTCCTCTCGTCATTGGGGTCTTTCGGAAGTAAAAGCATCTTCAATTTTTCTTCCAGAGCTTGCAGTTTTTCCCGCAACTGAGGAATCTCTTCTTTTGCCAATTCCCGCAGGTCTGCATCCCCGTCCTTCAGAAGGTCTTTGTTGTCATGAATCTGAGAATCTATATCTCTGTATTGCCTGTAGATCTGAACAAGATCAGAGATAGCGGCATGTTCCCTGGCATACTTCTGGTACGAGTTATAATTGCCGGTTACAGCGGGATCACTCAACAATCCTTCCAGATCTTCATATCTTTTTTCGATTTCTCTAAGCTTTGTCAGCATACTGTTCTTCCTGGAAGGATGATGATTTTCTTCAGAGGGGGGATGGCTCTCAATGGACAGCCCTTACGGGCCGGAAGATGCCCGATAAAAAGCACCTGCCCAGGCTCACAGAGGCAACAAGAAAAATAAAAATCCATATCTTACGAAAGATTGTCAGCAGAAACGAACCCACTTTGCGCCTGATCAGTCACACCTGCTACTTCTTTTCAAGGCTACCATATTTACGATTGAACTTCTCGATCCTGCCGGCGGTATCCATAATTTTCTGTTTTCCGGTATAAAACGGGTGACAATTCGAGCATATCTCAACCTTGGTATCACCATTGGTGGTTCTTGTCTCAATAACATTCCCGCAGACACATGTTATCGTTGCTTCCTTATATTCGGGGTGAATATTCTTTTTCATAATTCCTGGCAGCCTCCCTCGGCATTTAAAAAATCGTTATTATATCCATATCCAGATGAATTTCAAGAAAATAATTTCTTAACTCTTCTCTCTTACTGTTTCATAGATGCAAAGAATTCTTTGTTGGTGGTTGTCTTGCGTATTTTATCGATGATGAATTCCATGGCATCCACCGTGTTCATCTCTTGTAAAAGCTTCCTCAGTATCCATGTTTTGTTCATATTTTCCTTCGGGATCAGCATCTCTTCTTTCCTCGTACCGGAACGGACGAGATCGAACGCGGGGAAAATCCTTCTATCGGAAATTTTCCTGTCGAGATGCAGTTCCATGTTTCCCGTTCCCTTGAACTCTTCAAAGATGACCTCATCCATCCGGCTTCCGGTATCAATGAGGGCCGTCGAGATTATTGTGAGACTGCCGCCACCCTCTATATTTCTCGCGGCGCCGAAAAACCTCTTCGGTTTGTGCAGGGCATTCGAATCAACACCACCGGAGAGTACCTTCCCGCTGGGCGGCACAACGGAGTTATATGCCCTGGCAAGCCTGGTAATACTGTCCAGCAGTATTACGACATCTCTGTTGTGCTCTACCAGGCGTTTGGCCTTTTCGATAACCATCTCCGCAATCTGGACATGCCGCGTGGCGGTCTCATCGAAGGTTGAAGAAATAACTTCACCGGTAACGCTCCTCTCCATGTCCGTTACCTCTTCAGGACGTTCATCTATCAGAAGAACCATCAGTATGACCTCTTTATGATTCGCGGTAATACTGTTGGCAATGTCTTTCAAAAGAACTGTTTTCCCCGTCCTGGGCGGCGATACGATAAGCCCTCTCTGTCCCTTGCCTATCGGGGCAAACATATCCATAACCCGTGTCGAGTAATTCTCCGGGTCCGCTTCCAGCAACAGCTTCTCTTCGGGATACAATGGTGTCAAATTATCAAAGAGTATCTTGCCTTTGGCCGATTCCGGAGTATCAAAATTTATGGATTCCACCTTCAGGAGGGCAAAATATTTCTCCCCCTCTTTCGGAGGTCGCACCTCACCGGATATCGTGTCCCCCGTTCTCAACCCGAATCTACGTATCTGAGAGGGTGAAACATAGATATCATCAGGCCCTGGAAAATAGTTATACCCTACCGATCTGAGAAATCCGAATCCATCCGGAAGTGTTTCCAGTACACCTTCTCCCGTAATGACACCATTTTTCTCCGTCTGGTACTGGAGAATGGCGAAGATAAGATCCTGCCTTTTCATCCCGCTCGTACCGTCGATCTTAAGTGACTTCGCCAATTCATTAAGTTCACTGATGGATTTGTTTTTTACCTCTGAAATATTCATATATCTTTCCTTTATTGTGTGTTCTGATATCAGGTTATTTATTCTTCAGGGCACGCTATCAGATATCTTTCCTCCGGTTCAGGCAGGCTTCGCATTACACCCCTCATACTATAAAAATCATAAAAACAGGCCCTGGAGACA
>CAZOHQ010000030.1:0-306 GCA_964579455.1 uncultured Syntrophaceae bacterium
AAGGTCAACCAGTTCCCTCAATGTGTCAAGACTCACGGTAAAATCCTGGTGAAACCGCCGATAACTCCTGTTTTTTGTAATTAAATCTCTTATCATTTTTCATTCCTTTCATTGCTGTTCACCGGTTAGTGGAAGTGACGAGGATATTAAACCATAAGCCATTTAATCTCAAGGGGTTTTAATCTTTAAGCATTCACTTCATTTTTCTTCTCGTTTCAGCGAATCTTAGTCTCGCTGATCCCCTCTTTTGATCACCAAGCGCACATTCAGGAAAAAATGACACGTCCACCTTTTTCTTTTAAATAT
>CAZOHQ010000030.1:356-6464 GCA_964579455.1 uncultured Syntrophaceae bacterium
CTCTGTTGCGCATATTCAAGGTTCTCTGGGTTGCCTTCTGGCTAGGATTTGCCACAGTTGTAGTATTTATTCCGATTGTTGTGTCTGCCTCACTGAGTTCCACGGGAAATCTTGCGTTTACTATTTCGAGGGTGTGGGCATGGTTAATGCTGAAGATGACATGGGTGCACCCCGAGATCAGAGGCAAAGAAAACATCCAAAAAGATCAGTCATATATCATAATATCTAACCATCAATCACACTTCGACATCCTCGCCCTCGTCGTGAAGCTCGGCATTCAGTTTCGCTGGATCATGAAGAAGGAACTCCGCAAAATACCTCTCTTCGGATTTGCCTTGTATGCGTCGAAAAATATATTTATCGACCGGTCTGACAGACAGAAGGCGGTCGAAACTATCCATGATGGGGTAAAACGTCTTCCTGAGGGTGTCAGTGTCATGTTTTTTGCCGAAGGCACGAGATCCCCCGACGGAAAGATTCACAAATTCAAAAAGGGGGGATTTACGACGGCTGTGGAAAGCGGCCTCCCTATTCTTCCTGTCACCGTAAACGGCAGTAGAAAGGTTCTGCCGAAAAAAAGTATTGCCTTCACCCCGGGCCCCATAGAGGTGATTGTAGGAAATCCTGTTAGTACCGAAAACTACACTCGCGACAATCTGGGAGATCTTATACATAAGATACGAAGCATCATCATTGCCAATTATAATTCCGATTATCCCGAGAAGGTCGCGTCATGAAGATAGCAACAAAAGCTGCTCTTCTTTCCGGGTTAGCCTTCCCCGGAGCAGGACAGATGTACCTGAAACGATTTCGGCGGGGTCTTATCATAATAGTTTTCGTCCTTTCAGGGATGGGCGCCATTGTCTGGATGGCTACCATCAGGGCGCTTGAAATCCTCGCTCGGATACAGAATCAGCTTGATCAGATTGATATGGCCACCATAACAGATCTGGCCCTCGCCTCATCCGCAGATCATACATCGGTATATTACACACCCATTCTCCTGTTTATTGCCTGTTGCTGGCTCTTTTCTATTATAGACGCCTATAGAGTAGGAAAAGAAAAAGATCTTTCTAAAATAGATCAAACAGTATAAGGAGTTACGCCATGGCAGAGATAGAAAAATACGCTTATAAAATAGTAAAAAAGATACGTATCAGGATCCCTGATGTTCCCGGCGCACTGGGCATCATTGCAACGGAGCTTGGAAAGAATGGCGCTGTTCTGGGTGATATTACGAAGGTACACCTTACCTCTCAGTATATTACCCGGGACGTGCTAGTATTTTTCGACGATGAAAAACAGTTTTCAGACACGATTTTCCACCTGGCTCACCTGAAAGGGTATAAAATAATCTCCATAGAAGATGCGGTTATGCACATACACCACGGCGGAAAGATAGCCATAAAGCCGACAGTAAAGGTAGATACGCTGAGTGATCTGAGAATGATTTATACTCCGGGAGTGGCTCAGGTGTGCAACTACATCATTGAACATCCTGAAGCGGCACGGGAATATACCTCCATCGGCAATTGTGTATGCATTGCCACTAATGGTTCCGCTGTGCTGGGCCTCGGCGACATAGGCGTCCTTGCAGGGATGCCCGTTATGGAGGGAAAATCGGTCATCCTGAACAAAATGGCGGGCGTAAGTTGCATTCCTCTTCTTATAGAGAGTGACAACGCGGACAGGATCGCTGACACGCTTGAAGCAGTATCAAAAACATTCAGCGTTATAATGATAGAGGATATAAAGGCGCCTCTCTGTTTCGAAGTGGAAGAGAAGTTACAGGAAAGAGTAAATATTCCCGTCTTCCACGATGACCAGCACGGGACAGCGACTGTTATCCTGGCAGCACTGCTGAAGGCCCTGGAGTTTACAGATAAGCACAAGGAAATGGTGAAAATTATCATCAACGGCGCGGGCGCGGCGGGAATGGCTACCGGAAGAATGCTCCTGGAATACGGTTTCAGGCATATAACCATCTGTGACAGGAAAGGTGCCATCTACAGGGACAGACCGGAACACATGGACATATACAAGAATTCGATTGCTGAGATTACCAATAAAACCGGAGAGAAAGGTCCTTTAAAAGAAATTATGCAGGGAAAAGATGTCTTTATCGGAGTCTCGTCATCAAATCTGGTCTCAAAAGATATGGTGCGCAGCATGAATAATGCCCCTATTATCTTTGCGTTAGCCAACCCCATTCCCGAGATACATCTTGGTGATGCATTGGAAGCGGGGGCAGCGGTCGCGCTGGACGGCAGGACGGTAAATAATTGTCTGGTCTTTCCAGGCATTATACGAGGCACACTTGATGCCGGAGCCTCAAGGATCACCTATCCCATGAAATTCAGTGCCGCTGAAACCCTTGCATCTCTGGCAGGAAAACATGATATTGTGCCAAACTTTATGAATCTCGGAGTACACAAAAAAATAGCAGACGCAGTAAGCCGGGCGGCAAGCTGAAAAAAGATCTATAAAAAAGCCCCGTATTCACGATATGGTCTCCGAAATTTCTTATAACCTGAAAAGCAGGAGGTAATGCCGTGGTTCATTCCGGTACAATCTTCAAAATAAGAGAGCTGAAGTCTTATCCTGAAGGTTCAAAATCTGCCCTTCGAGCGGTTTTGAGATCTCTTGCCTGTGCGCTCTCAATTCTCACAATGCTCACCTTTGGGGCATGCACACATATCGATGTGCCAGATCAGATTGTCGGTCGGTCGGCTGCATATATGGACTGGGGTAAAAACCCTCCTTCCGCGGCGGACCGGGCAAAGCACGAGATAGAGGGGAAACGCCCCTTTGAATGGTGGTATTTCGACGGGCACCTCGATAACGGGCAGACCTTTGTCGGCAGCTTTCTTGATCCCAGTTTCTCTACGGGTAAGCCCGGCGTCACGTTCACTCTGTATTCATCCGACTGGTCCAAGGAATCATACCTGCTTACCCTCACCCCGGAGGAAATACGATCGTCCACCAAAGACGTCTGCGTGGAAACCAGTGCAGGTTTTATACGCCGTCTCAACGACGAAACCTATCATGTCAGGTGGGAGATGGCTGATATCGTGGCGGATTTCAGACTGACCACGGAAGCCCCCGGCTGGCAGCCTTGGGGAGGGGACGGCGTCAACGAATCTCATCTCGACTTTTTCTGGGCAGTCCACCAGGCCCGCAACCACATAGAGGGAACTATCACCCGCGATGGTGTAACCACCGAAGTAACCGGAACAGGATACGCGGATCACAACTGGGGTCGTAAAAAGCTGAACGAAATAACCCGTCGATGGGTCTGGGGACGTATCATCGCCGATGACTATACCATTATTTACGCCGACGTGGATTATTACAACCCTGCCATTAACTCCCGGCCGCTATACATTGCAAAGGGAAACAGGGTCATCACAGGAACGGGCAGCCCCATCATTCGTCAATGGGATTTTGTGACGCATCCCGTTCTGGAGCGATACTACCCGAAGCGGATCTCCATAGATTTTGAAGACGACGGTGTAAAGGCCCACATAAATATCACATATAAACGCCTCGTAGAAAACGTGGACCTCCTCCTGGTATCCGGTCTCAGCAGAGTAACGCAATGGTTATCACGAACCTTCATTGCCCGCCCACATTATTTCCGTGTAATCGCTGACTATGAAGGAACCATCGAAACGAACGGAATCAAGGACAGGATATCCGGCGAGTGTCTCTATGAAATAATGGGATTTAAATAGGAAAGCTAGCGTTTTAGAATAGTAAGAGAAAAAATCTACAGGGGACAGGTACTATCAGAAAGGGCAGCCCAATAAGCTGCCCTTTTTTTTCTGACTTTCCAGAAGGGTACGTATGACTCGACACCAGTGATCAGCTTTTCTGTTACCACTCTGCTTTTCCGCGTTTTAATCGAACGGAGGGTCCAAACAATCATTGACAAAGTCTTTCGATATGCTGATAATCAAGAACGTTTTAATATCATTACACTGGACTACAGGAGAATCCTAGAATATGACCGTAAGGAACGCTATACGACCCACAAGATTTGACAATAACGTGAAATCAATTTATCAGTCCAACCACTCAAATGGACTAAAACGCTCGACCCGATAATTCAACCAAAGATGATCTCCCTGCAAACCATATCAAAACAGTACAGCGGAAAATATCTCTTCAAGGATCTTTCTCTCCATATTGAAGACGGAAATCGAATTGCCTTCGTGGGAAGAAACGGAACAGGCAAATCTACGCTGATGAAGATAATACTGGGGGAAGTCGAAACGGATTCGGGGAAAATCGTCCAATCCAGATTTAACAGCGTAGGGTATCTTCCCCAGGACAGCGTGTACCACACGGGGCTAACCCTTTTCGAAGAAGCGGCAACCGCCTTTGATGACCTGAACCGCCTCCATGAAAGAATCAGGGAAATAGGCAATGAAATTTCAGACATCACTTCTATCGATGGGGGCAACTCTCCGAGATTACAGGCACGTATTGATGAGATGGGTCAGGCTCAGAGTATCCTGGAACACCGGGGGGGATATAATATAGAGATACGGGTAAAGCAGATTCTTTCAGGTCTCGGATTTAAAGAAAAGGACATGTCCCGGATGACAGAGGAGTTCAGCGGCGGCTGGCAGATGAGGATAGCCCTCGCCAAGCTGCTCCTCAGGGAACCGACCATCCTGCTGCTTGATGAGCCCACTAATCACCTCGACATGGAATCGCTGGAGTGGGTTGAAGGATATCTGAAATCGTACCGAGGTTCTATTGTGCTGGTATCTCACGACAGCCGCTTCCTTGACAATCTCGTCGATAGAATGATCGAAATATCCATGGGGAAGGCCACTGAATACACCGGCAACTATTCATCCTATCTGACCCAAAAGGCCCAGCGCCTCGAATTGTTGCAATCCTCCCTCAAAAACCGGCAGCGTATGATCGACAGCACGACCCGGTTCATAGAACGTTTTCGTTATAAAAACACAAAGGCAAAACAAGTCCAAAGCCGCATCAAGAAGCTCGAAAAACTGGACCTTATTGAGATAGATAAAGACGAAAGTTCCATATTTTTCGATTTCCCGGACCCGCCTCATGTCGGCAGGGTGGTAATGGACTTAGATGGTCTTACAAAGTCCTACGGCGACAATATAGTATTGAATGGAATATCCCTGACCATCGAACGAGGAGACAGGATCGCTCTCCTCGGAGTCAACGGTTCCGGCAAATCAACCCTCGCGCGTATTATCGCCGATGTCGATACCTTTCAGGGCGGTTTCAGAAAACCGGGGCACAATGCGCTTCTTTCTTACTATGCCCAGAATATAGTGGAAGAATTGGACCCGGACAAGACGGCCCTGCAGACACTTGACGCGGTCGCCCCCTTCAAATCCCCCGGTGAACTGAGAACTCTTCTCGGTTGTTTTCTCTTTAAGGATGATGACGTATTCAAACCGGTTTCCGTCCTGTCGGGAGGTGAAAAGAGTCGGCTTGCACTCGCTGGAATGATTCTAAGGCCCGCGAATCTGTTGATAATGGACGAACCGACGAATCACCTCGATGCGCAATCAAAATCTATTCTCCAGCGCAGCCTGAAAAGATTCTCCGGGGCATATGTAATCGTGTCCCACGACAGGGATTTTCTCGCGCCGCTTGTCAATAAGGTTGCCGTTCTGACGGACAACGGTCTGATCATATACCATGGAAACGTTGATGATTATCTGGACAAATATCACCGGGAACAGGAAGAATCCTCCCGAAGAAAAGACCTTCAGGAAAAAGGAGCTTCTGAGCCTCTTAAAAAGAACCGGAAAAGAATGGCTGCCGAAAACAGACAGCAATTGTACAAAAAGCTGAAACCTCTGAAGAGCGCGCTGGAGAAAATTGAAAAAGAAATAGCCACGTATGAAAAGAAAAAACTGGAGATAGAAAACGCCTTCTCAGACCAGAATACATATAAAAACGATATGTTAATTCAATCTCTCAACATTGAATACTCCCAGATAACCTCCCGGCTCGATTCTCTGTACGATACATGGACGACAACAGAAGAAGAGATAGGGGAAATTACGGGGAACGACTGAGCTTCCGAGCCGCAAGGGCCAAGGACTATAA
>CAZOHQ010000030.1:6554-11993 GCA_964579455.1 uncultured Syntrophaceae bacterium
ATAACCTAATAATATCGACAAGATATATCATATTGGCATATCATTTTATTTGTTTTTAGTGTGTGTCATTGATTAAAATCCGTAGTAGACTTCCTGAAATTTTGGAGGTATTATTACATGTATAAAAAAGTGAGGGTGAAAATATGTTTAAAGCAAGCAATATTATGACAAAAAAGATTGTGAGCGTTTCTCCTGAAACGGAAATAACCGTGGCTGCAAAGTTGATGTTTAAGCACCACTTCAATGGTCTGCCTGTAGTTGATGAGGGGGGTCGCCTGTTAGGAATTATCTGTCAGGAGGACCTGATCATCCAGCAGAAAAAGGTCCCGTTGCCTTCCTTCTTTACCCTTCTCGATGGATTTATTCCTCTGGCTTCTTATAAAAAGATTGAAAAAGAAGTGGAAAAGATGGTGGCAATCTCGGTTGCTCAAGCTATGAGCTCTAATCTGATAACCGTTGATCCGGAAACCAACCTGGAAGATATTGCCTCCCTGATGCTCAAGCACAACGTACATACATTGCCTGTTCTGGAACAGGACAAACTGGTTGGTATTATAGGTAAAGAAGATATTTTAAGGACTCTCATATCCAGAGAGGAAGGAGATTGAATCCTGACATTTCCCGAATGATTCAAATATTATGATATAGAAAATAATTGGCCTTGATTAATCTGCCGACACATTCTCTAAAATACTCTTATTTCAAGATTGTTATGCAACAAGAGTTCTTCGGATTTGTTTGAAATGATATATAGCTCAAGTTTTTCAGAAATAGCCAATATTTACTTTATGGAGGGAGCAACATGAATACCTTACAGATGTCAGCTCATGAGTTGGTTTTCCCACGTATTTTAAAATTCTCCGATTTTCGTCTTTATACATATGTCAGCCTGCTTGTGGTGCTTGATGTGGCGATCCCCTGGCTTTGCCATATCATCCATCCCCTGGCGGGACCTCTGTTTCTTCCCATGTTTTTCTTTGTGTTATTGGCAGGGATCCTGTTTGGCTGGAGGGCGGGCCTCCTGGTCGGTCTACTCACACCCCTTGTAAGTTATGGCATCTCGGGGATGCCTCTGCCTGAAGTCCTTCCCCGAATCATTACCGAAGCTGCATTCTATGGACTTACAGCGGGGCTTCTCCGCGGGCACTTCAAGCTTGGCTTGTTTGCTTCTCTCTTCGGTGCAATTATCATAGGCCGTCTGGCCGCATTTGCTCAGATGTCGCTTATTCTTGGCGGTTCTCATTCCGCAGTCATGGCCTGGCAGGCCGCAAAACTGGGTTGGCCCGGTATTGCGCTTCAGTTGCTCCTTCTTCCCCTCATCATTCTGGGGTTGGAAACACTATGGTCCGGACATCAAAATGAAAAACTCTAACATTAATTTTGAATCATTTCTGAAAAGCGATGATACTATCCGGATCATCAGCCCGGACGGAAAAGTCTTTCGTTCTCAAAGGAAGGGTATATCGCCGTTGCTCAGCTATATAGAGCAAAACGGTCCTCTTAAGGATGAAGTGGTAATCCTTGATAAAGTAACAGGAAACGCGGCCGCCCTGCTGATGAAAAAGGCGCTCTGTCGTGAGGTATTTTCAACGATTGGGAGCAAGCTGGCAGCCGAAACACTGGAACGCTTCGGTATCACAAGTTATTTTACAAATACGGTGCCCTATATTATCAATCGCGAGGGGAACGATATGTGCCCCTTTGAAAAAATGTCCATTGGAAAATCCCCGGATGAATTTTACAAACTTGCGAAGAACAGTCCCCTGTTGACAGGCATATCCAACAACGGCAGGCCATGAGAACCACCATAACATTTGGAACAACTTCCCGGGAAGAGATCGTGGACATCACGGCACAAGTTAGAAATGCCGTGTCCTTGTATGGCAAAGACCATGAGCTATGCGCCATGTACGCCCTTGGGGCAACAGCGGCAATCATGATACAGGAAAACTGGGATCCGAACATACAAACCGATGTACTGAAATGTCTTCGCACTATAGCCCCAGAGGAACAGTGGCTACATGACAGGATAGACGGGAATGGTGATGCGCATATCAAGGCGGGAATCATAGGCCCGTCAGAAGTCGTTCCCATAGAGAATGGACAGCTTCTCCTCAGCACATGGCAGAATATCTTTTTTTGTGAGTTTGACGGTCCCAGAACATCAAGAAAAGTAGTGGTTACGCTAATATAGCCGCTTCACCTCACATAGATGGGATTTGAAAATATCCATGGCCGGTATATTCCCCATACTCTCAGATACGCCTCGGCCCGATACACTCCTCCCTGCGATATATTGCACCTTATCTTCGTTCCAACCGCTTCCGCAATCACGCCACCATCACGTAAAATACGGATTTTTCCCCTTTCTGGCAGATTAACCTTCAGCAAGGCTTCTCCTTCCAGAAAAAATTCGTCACCCATTGCAACTTCTCTGTTTCCATCAGAGAGAGAAAGTGAAAAGCCCTTCGCATCGTGGAAATATTCCATTGCCATATATGCCCGCCCATTCTCGAGGGCCTTCAAAAGGGCATGTATATCTTCTTCAGCTTCACCACTCAGAGGATTGTCAAGCAACAGATGTGTCCGAATGAACCGAAACGCCCTCTTAAAGGGAAAAATCCTCATGGTTAATCCCAATATCGTACGCAGGCTCTCGTGATTATCCAGTTCACCGATACCCACAACCCGGCCTTCCTTGTTAAGATGATCCCATCTATTCAACGTTATATTCCGGGGACCTTTTAAAACATACGCGGGAAAAAGATACCCGACCAGAGCGCTTGGGAGACTATTCAGGGTAGACTGCCAGTCGGTCATAAAATCCCATACTCCCATTCCCGTATAATTGGAGACCGACCAATCAAGCCATGAATAATGTTTCACGTGAAACTTTTCCGTTCCTTCATGATCCGGATGGGCTATAAAACCAATTCCCCCCAGCATCTTCACCCTGTCTATCCAATCCTGCGGTCTGCTCGCTGTGTCGTTTTCATCGATAATCAACTCCTCATCTATCCCGAACGCTATGTAGTGATTGAATCTCGGCGATATTTCCTGACCGACAATCAGAAGGACCTCTCCATTCCATCCCTCAAACCCACTTTTTCTTGCCCCTAAGGTGGAATGGTCTGTGATCATAAGAAAATCGATCCCATTATCTCCCGCCGCTTTAATAATATCCCCAACAGGTGCTCTCCCGTCGAAAGAAAAGGCGGAATGGAAATGTATGACTCCTGCATAATCATATAGTTGCATAGTCAGCCTTTTAAAATAATTGTGCGATTCACAAGTTTTCAGGATTCTAATTATCGCAATGTATATTGGCAGATTGTAACCTCTGCTTCATACCAGGTTTACGTTCTCAAGCGGGCAACCCCGACAAGTCGGGGTTTTTTTCCTGCAGAAATGCTTTCCCGTGTTTACGAGTAGTGCATGATATTGATTGTATAATGATGCATCATTTGGAAGGTTCTCCATAAAAAGATCCTGTATCTCCCTGTAACTTTGATCGCGGTGAATAATATCGTGTCTTTCTAATACTCTACGGGTGTAGGCATCAACAATAAAAATCGGTTTGCCTCCGCCATAAAGCATAATGCTGTCAACCGTCTCCTCACCAATCCCGTTGACACCCAGTAATTTTTCCCGGAGTGTCCACAAGTCTTCAGTAAACATTTCTTCCATATCACCGGCATATTCTTCCTGCAGGAACTTGAGAAACGCTTTAAGTCTTTTTGTTTTGACATTATAATACCCTGAAGATCTGATAAGTTCGGCCACGACACTGTCTTCCTCAACATACAGTCTCAGCGGGTCGAGGAGATCCGCCTGCTTCAACTTGTCTATGGCAATCTCTACATTTCTCCAGTTTGTGTTCTGAGTCAGGATTGCCCCGATGGCAACTTCAAAGGGCGTTTCACCCGGCCACCAGTGGAGTTCGCCGAAATGGTCATTAAGGGTTTGATATATTTCTCGCAGTGTATCATGCAATTTGTTCACTCAATACCTCTCATTTTATAATTCAAAAGTGTGAGGGGTAAACATTGTGATCAGAATCTAACAAATACCTGTCATAATAGATAAGCAGAAAGTCATAAAGGGTAAAAGGCCTCCCAGCAACTGATTTTCTAACGTTAATTGCTGATAGACCTTCTCTTTTCCCGTTATTTCCGAATCACGGCAAAGAACTTTGACTTCTCTCTCTGTATGAGCACCAGGACACTTTCTCCTGAAACCGCCCGTGGCATTACACTCCGATATTCCTCTAATGAAGAAATCCTTGATCTATTAACCTGTCGTATAATATCCCCCGCCTGTATACCTGCCTCATCTGCAGGGCCACCACTTTCTACCTGCGCTATAATAACACCCGTTTCGTCGGGAAGTCCGAGATGTTCGGCAATTTCAGGCGTTATCTCCTGGACGGTCATTCCAAAATATTGTCCGCTCTTATCAGGTTCCACCTCCGCCAGTTCTTTGTCCTCCTGACGTTCTGTCACTATGACGGTAAATGTTTTTTGCTTGCCGTCCCGCAATACTTTAATCTTTGCTTGATCGCCAACGGAAATGCCTGCAACTATCTTTATAAGCTCATGCGTATCTTTGACAATCTTCCTATCAATCTCAATGATGACATCCCCTGCCTTTATACCCGCCTTCTCCGCAGGATCTCCTTTAAATACATCAGAGACAAGGGCTCCCTCTGCCGTTTCCATATTCAGGTTCTTGGCAATATCCTCTGTGATATTCTGAACGGAAACGCCCAACCAACCACGTACCACCTTCCCCTTCGTTCTCAGCGTTGTGAGAATCTCCTTAGCCATATCTATCGGTATGGCAAACCCTATTCCCTGTCCCTGTGCAACAATTGCCGTATTGATCCCGACGACCTCTCCACGCAGGTTGAAGAGAGGACCCCCGCTATTTCCAGGATTTATTGAAGCATCCGTTTGTATAAAATCATCATACGGCCCAGCTCCTATGACCCTCCCTTTGGCACTGACAATTCCAGCCGTTACTGTCTGTGAAAGACCGAACGGATTCCCTATGGCGACAACCCAGTCCCCTACCCGCAGTTTTGAAGAATCACCCAATTTGACAACCGGCAACCCATTGTCAGGTTCTATTTTCAACAGAGCTATGTCCGTGTTTTTGTCTTTTCCCTGTACCTTGGCATTGTATTCTTTGCCACTTGAAAGTTTAACCACGATCTTATCGGCTTTTTCAATCACATGATTATTTGTAAAGATATATCCGTCCTCACTGATGATGAAACCGGACCCCAGGCTGGTTTGTTTTAATTCCCGCTCCGGTTCATCGCCGAAAAATCGTTTAAAAAATTCATCCCCCCCAAAAACCCTTTCAAACCGTGGATCAGTGAAAGGAGACCGTGCTCCTCCGGTAGCTATTGTCTTTGTTGTGCTGATATTGACAACC
>CAZOHQ010000031.1:0-6074 GCA_964579455.1 uncultured Syntrophaceae bacterium
GCATAATCCATATTTCCCGTTTGTAGCAGCGAGATTAATTCAACGGATTTCGGCCGAATATTTTCGTCTGGACGGTTCGCTATCACTGCATCGTAAAGGCCTTTATTTTTGTAATATCTTTCTGCTAATTGAAGAACCATCAAGGAACGATATCCGCAGGGATCGAGATTGGGATCCGAATGCCCCCAGACAACGTCTTTTTTTTGCAGAATTTTATACCAATTTTCAGTGGTGACGGTATCGGCATATTTACTTTGAGTAGTATAACATAAAACAAGCTGATTGGTGGCAAAGCGAATATTCCAGTTTGCATAGGCGGGTATGAGTAGTTTATTAATTACCTTGTAGTCCGCAGATGCCATGATATCGCAGGGTTTTTTCAGATCCGAAATCTTTCGTGCGCATTTCTGACTTCCAGCTGGCTCGCGCTGAATATCAACATCCGGATACTGTGCTTCAAATGCTTTCTCCATTGCAGCGAAGGGAACCGACAGGCTTCCGGCGTGGAATATGACGACGGTACCTTTAGGCGCGGCAAAGCCTTGGGTTGTAAGGGCCACAAGCAGTATAAATGCTACAGTTAACAGTTCAAATTTCCAAATCTTTTTTGATTTCATACCCCATATCCTCTCTTTGTTACTTTCTTATTTTATTTAATAGATCAAAATAGTAGCTTAGCGTAAATACACAAACTGTAAGTATATGTCAATATAAAGCACTATAGGTTATTATAAGTTATCATGGATTGTATTTCGTTCATAAACGTAAGAATATGTCATTTCAGGTCTTGACAACGCTTTTTGCTATGATATGTTCACTCCGCGCAAAATGCGTGGAAAGACTATTTTAAAGACACAGGAGGAGATATTCTCATGAATGTAAGACTTTTATCGGTATTGTTATTAGTTTTTACCTTATCATTCTTTTCGAATCCCGGTTGGTGCGACGAGAATGGAGATGTGAAGGACTATGAAGTGTACGATCTGGGAGAAATTATCGTATCTGAAGAGACACCTGCGGTTCAGGACATAGCCGTGACGAATGAAATCACGGCCGAGGAAATCCAGGCAACGAACAGCACAACCGTTGCCGAGGCCCTCAATTATGTCCCCGGTATTTATGTGAGTACCGGTCGAAAAGCGGAGCCTGAAATCTATATGCACGGATTTAAGCAAAACAAGGTGCTGGTTCTTATCGATGGTGTTCCCTACTACGAGACCAAGTATGGACAGCTCGACCTGAATCAGATACCGACCGATATCGTGGCAAAGATCGAGGTGATAAAGGGTGCCGCCTCCGTTCTCTACGGGGCCAACGCCGAGGCGGGTGTCATCAATATCGTAACCAAGGCGCCAACCGAGAAACCTGCGATAGGGGCAAACGTGGAGATCGGCGAGAATCATTACAATAAAGAGTCCGTTTACCATGGAATGAAGATAGGAAAATTCAGCTACTGGCTGAATTACTCGCACCAGGAGACCAACGGTTGGGATATGGCAGATGGCTTTGATCCCGTTGAAGGATGGTATGGAAAAAAAGCCAGCAAGGCAACCTATACCATTCTGGAAGATGGTGGAGTCCGCAATAATTCCGATTTCAGCAGTGATGCCTTCTGGGCAAAGTTCGGCCTGGAACCAACGGTCGATTCAAAATACTACGTCAATTTCCATGTCATTCAGTCGGAAAAGGGACAACCTCCGTCAATATACGAAAACAAGCATTTTACATCGGACCCAGCCTTCTCGCAACTGGCCAGAAGTCAAAACTACGATGACTGGGGAATCGACCTGAGTGGCAGACAAAAAATTGCCGATAATCTGACGTTGAGGGGAAAACTTTTTTACCATAATCACGCAGACGATTATGTCTCTTATACGGATCCTACCTATACGACACCCATGGCCTGGAGCGCGTATAAGGACTACCTTGCCGGAGGCAGCCTTTTTGCCGATTACAAGGCCGCAGAATGGGATACATTGAGCTGCGCCTTTCACTACAAGGTCGATTCCCATGAACAGCGTGACGATACCTATCTCCCCTTTGAAGAATCAAAGTCGGATACCGGATCAATTGCTATCGAGAATGAATTCACCAGAATAAAGAATCTTTCCATCGTGGTGGGGGTCAGCTACGACTGGTTCGATGTAACAGATGCTCAAGAGACCGATGATGATGATAATCTGGTAGATTTGGAAACACCGGGGACGAAGAATGCTCTTAATCCCATGATTGGTATGGTCTATACCTTTTCCGATTCAACCAAGCTGTTCGGTTCCATCGCAAAGAAGACACGTTTTCCCACTCTGAGCGAACTCTATGGATCATCGGGAAACCAGGAACTGGATGAAGAACAGAGCATCAACTACACACTGGGGATTTCACGGACCTTCTTTGATATCTTAAGCGCCGAGCTTTCACTCTTCCATCACGATGTTTCGGACTGGATCAGCCGCGACGGTCCGTGCGGCGACGGCGATTATATGAACTGGGGAAAGATCAATTTGTCGGGGGTTGAAATCAACACGTTCCTTTCCCCCATAGACGATCTGATTTTGAACGCTGGATACACTTACACCTATGCTCGGGACAAGAGCGACGACCGCTTGACTGATAATGTTTTTGACGTTCCCGAACATACGCTTAAGTTAGCAATGCAGTATACGGTACCGAGATTCAAAACCCGAATCGACATGACGGGGATTTATCGAGCTGAGGTGTATTCCGATCTTCCTACGCCTCAGAATCCGACGGATGAGGAACGTGAGGCCGATGATTACTGGCTCTTCGGCGCTCGGATTACACAGCCCGTATCGGACCATTTCGAATTGTACGTGGCCGGCAATAACCTCTTCGATTACGAATACGAAGAGGAATATGGCTTTCCAGGTGAGGGGAGAATGATTATCTGCGGTCTGACGGCAAAATTTTAAACCCCTGTTGCTTTTCTTCTGCCGTTTCCTGCAACGGCGACGGCAGAAGGTCTCAATGAAGACGCCTTTGAGCAACCGTTTGAGAGATAGGTAATGACGTTCAGACAGTGTGTAATTATTGCACTTTCTTTTCATCTGGCACTGATGCTGTGTCCGTTGAAAGGACACATCGAAGGTAAGAAGCGAGCCGTTGTATTGGTTGTCACAGAGAGACCCAGCATTACGGCAAGTTCTGCTGTGGAATCACGGGAAGAGCCGCTGCCGCAACCGGTTAAACAAGAGGTTCTCCAGGATAAGAAGGAAGACGTTCAGCCCGAGCCACACATAGTGAAACCGGAGAAACCGGCGATAGAGAAGGTGTGCAGGGAAGAACCGGTGCGGAAAAAGCCGCCGAAGAAAAAGAAACCTATAAAAAAAACGAAACCCGAAACAAGGATTTCGCGATCCACGGTGCCGCTCAAAAGTGAAGCTAAAATTGATGCCGTGGCGAAAAGAGTCGTGCCTGAATGTAGTATGCCACATCGGGAGGTGCTGGCCCAGAGGCCGTCGGTTGCAGTCACCAGCACACGGGAAACAGCAATCGATCAGCCACTCGAAGTTGCCTTCGGTTCTGCCGAAGGGCCGCGTTTTAAAAGGCGTACATTGCCTGAATACCCTCTCAAGGCGCGACGGTTAGGCAAGACAGGGCTAGTTGTTTTGATACTGACAATTGACGAAGAAGGCGGGCTGATTGATGTTGAAGTTCTAAAAAAGAGTGGACACGGTTTTGACGAGGCGGCGATCGCCGCAGTGAAAAGTTCGTTATTTATGGCGGCGCAAAGAGACGGCAAACCCTTTGCATGCAAGGCGGTGTTGCCGGTTCGGTTTCAGCTGAGGTGACAGATATGGTAGATTTTTTTTTGAAGGGTGGTCCGCTGATGTGGCCTATTCTGTTTTGCTCGGTGCTTGCCCTGGCTATTACTATTTACAAGGCAGTAATGTTCAAGACCCTGCTCCTGCAACTCGGACGGTCTCTGAATGAGCTTTTGGAATCAAAACCCGAACAGATACAAGAGATGCTCAGCGCCCTGGTGAACGGGGCGGAAGAAAAGGAAATATCACTGATTGGCGGACGTGAGTTACGTTCGCTCGAGAAGGGAGTCGGTGTGCTTTCTTTGATTGCAGCCATTGCTCCGCTGCTGGGACTGACGGGGACCGTGCTCGGGATGATTGAATGTTTCCGCATGATAGCCATTCAGAACGGTGCAACTAACGTAGCGTATCTCGCTGGCGGCATCTGGGAGGCGTTGATAACGACGGCGACCGGTCTCCTTGTGGCAATTCCCGTGGAAGTCGCCTATCTATATCTTGAAGGACAGTTGGAAGATATATCACTGAGGATGAAGGGTCTGGTATTTCAATACGCCAGGGGAGAGCGGGATGGAATTTGAAAGAAGGAAGCGAGTCCTTCTCCATACAAATATCGCGCCGCTTGTCGATGTCGTTTTTATACTGCTCCTGTTTTTTATGGTCACTTCGCGTATTATGGTGTCATCTTCCATAGAAGTCGCGCTACCCTCATCCGCTACATCAGATGCGGCGACCGCCGAAGAGATCATTTTACTGGTGACAGAGAAGGGTGAACTCTACTTAGGTGACAGAAATGTGTCGATGCAAGAGATCGGGAGAGAACTGCGCCGCGAAATCGGGAAGTTTCCCGATCGCCCAGTCACCATCAAGGCGGATAAAACGATTCCATTGAGTCTCCTTGTCAAAATAATTGATGAAGTCAGGCTTGCCGGAGCATCTACATTTACAATTGCCACAGAAAGGACGTGAAGATATGAAAAAGAGAAAACATCAATATTTTCTAGGTATCAAGGGCAGGACAGGTAGTCTTCTGTTACTACTTTCCTGCATACTGGCTCTTTTACTCATTTCAGGCTGCCAGGATTCGCCGGGTGACAGAGAAGTCAGTAAGGAATTGTCTCGCCTGCATGAAGAAATCAGCAAGCTATCACAGAAACTGGTGCTGATGGAACCACGGGATAAACTACTTCCCGGTAAAGATGTTCAGATAACCGGTGAAGTGGCACAAGCCGTATATCTATCGGCAAAGGATCTTGCCCGTTTCGAGTGTAGTGAAGTCAGGCTGAATGAAGTCTCAAGAGATGGCCAATATCACGGAGCCTTTTCTTACCGTGGGCCTACACTCAGGTCGCTGCTTGAATTCGCGGGGATCAAGAAGAAAGCCCCCGACTTCAATAAAGACCTTGATCTTGCCATTGTAGTGAAGGACAAAAAGGGACAAAAGATTGTTGTTTCCTGGGGGGAGATTTTTTACCAGAATCCTTCAAATATCATCATCGCCTTTGAGGCGTGTCCGATTATTCCGCATCATGAAAAAAGTAAGATTCCGAAGAACTATTATCCCTGGCTCGAACAGCTTGAACGCGAAGTGGGATTTCCGAAACTGGTCCTTGCCCATGATTTCTATTCTGATCGATCTCTGGAGGGAATTTCCAGTATTGAGGTAGTAGATTTACATCCAAAGGTTCCGCAGGAAAAACAGGAAGTCCTTTTTGCTTCGCAATTTACGGTGTCCGGTTTCGGAGTCAAAACAATGAGCTTTGACGTTTTACCTCCTATCGATCGTACCGAAATTCTTTTTAAAGAAGTAGGTGACGGACAGGGATATCATGGTCTGAAACTCTTCGAAGGTGTTTCTCTGGCACAGTTACTTGAAGAGGCCGGGATACAGCCGGACCTTGACTCGGCAATTATCCTTTCCGCGCCCGACGGGTATCGCACATTATTGTCCTACGGTGAGCTGTTTATGTCTCCGGCGGGGAAAAACATCATTATCGGCGATATGATGGCAAGAGAAAAGATTAAAAGAAGGGGCCGTTTTTTCTTAGTAACACCTGATGATCTTTCTGCTGATCGGCATGTCAAGTCGGTACAGAAAATTGAGGTGATCAGTCTGAGATGATGTTGAAATAATTATATTTTGCAGAATATGGACTTGAATTACGGATTTTTTGAATATTGTATGGTTGCAGCGCTGTTTCTCTATGCCGTGTCTGCCATTTTGACTTTCTTTCGCGCGCGCCGTTTCGGCTCATTGTTGCTGATGGCGGGGGCAGGGATTAATCTGGTCGCTCT
>CAZOHQ010000031.1:6174-11987 GCA_964579455.1 uncultured Syntrophaceae bacterium
GCCGTTTCGGCTCATTGTTGCTGATGGCGGGGGCAGGGATTAATCTGGTCGCTCTTATATCGCTCGGTTACATAGGGGGCAAGTGGTATCTCTTCCCCACGCTTGATGAACTTCGCCTTATCCCTGCTGTTATGGCACTCGTCGCTTATCCTTTAATACGGGGTAGGGGAAGAGGTGAGGCTATGGCAGTTTTGGGATCGCTTCTGATTGTCACTTGTATTGCCGTCATTGTTCAAACCGACCCCCCTGTGCCGAATATCAAGGGAAAGTCTTTGGTTGCATCACTCTTCTTTTTGAGTGAAGCCATAAGCGCGGCGCTTTTTCTGATGGCCGGGACAGTAGCCTTTGCAGCACTACTGACGGATTCTTCTTTCATGGAATCCTTGAACGATCTGGTGCTATGGGGTTTCGTAGTGTTTACTCTGTGCCAGATCTTCGGAGCGATCTGGGCCTTTCTCGGGTGGTCCTATCCATTCTCATGGAGTACTCGTCACTTGTTGAGCGCGTCAATCTGGTGTTTCTACGGCGCGGCAATCCATTTACGCTATGTCGGTATGAATACGAAATCGAAGGCACTGATATTGATGTCCGGGGTCATTCCCGTTGTATTTATGGTGTACCATCATGAAATCATTGAACTCATTGGAGCGTTGACATGAGCAGACGAGGAGCATGGTTCTTTCTGTCACAGTTGAAGCCCGGTCTCTATCTGCTGCTGGTAGCATCGGTGCTGTTGTTTGCCGGCGCGATTATCGTAGATCTTAACTCCGATAACTTCCGTACCCTTAATTTTATGTTGTTGTTTGAATGGCTGGCCCTGTACCGTGATCGGCCCATTCTGTATGTCTGGATGTTTGTCCTCTTTGCCGTGATGTTGACGCTCGGCATCAATACCTGTTTATGCACCTGGACATACATAAAAAATACGAAACAATCGGGAATAACAATAAAAAGGGCCGCCATTATTCTCTTTCATCTCAGTTTTTTGTTGTTTCTTTCCGGTCATCTTGTCTATGAATGTACGGGGAGCTCAGAAACCATCATCTTGAAAAAGGGCGCTGTCAGCCAAATGTCGGGAGAGCAGCTATCGCTGGACCCCGTGATGCTTCAACGTATGCAGCTTGATGTTGCCGGCAAAGAGATTCGCATGGGCACTCGGGCATCCATCATCATCAAGGATTTCGCAGGTGAGATCGCAACAATATATCCCGAATCGATGAAACCGATCTTCTCAATGGGATACAGCTTTCATGTCGGTATGAATGAAAAAGGATTGTCGGATGAACAGATCCGGGTAATCATTAGGAGATCCCCGGCAATCTACATTTTTATTGTCGGTGCTGCAGGAATTGTGGTTGCCTTTCTTTTATTTATGTTCGGCAGCAGGCCCTTTCGTTTAGAATTATCTAAGAAACTTTCTTGAAAGGATACCGAGAAGCAGCAGACTACAGCAATTCGCAGACAGGAAATCCCAACCAAGGATTATTTCTCTATACTATCTGAAATATCTCTCGTTTATCATCGTAATTCACCGAGTGTGACGGTGGATTGAACAGCCCATGAAAAATTCTCAGTATCTGTCTGTACCTGTTTCAGGAGAGGGTTAAGGTAGGATTAGTAAATCATACAGGGTTACAGATATTTTATATACTGTTAACCTGCCCAAATTTTTCCGTTACCGTTTTATATAGTTCACCGGAGCGGTATGAGCTTCTTACGAGGGGTCCACTGACGACACCCGAAAACCCCAAATCGAGGGCTGCCACCCGCCATTCGTCAAATTCATCCGGGTGTACGAAACGTTCAACTGCCAGATTCTCTTTCGAAGGCTGGAGATACTGTCCCATTGTCAAAATATCGCATCCGGCATCCGCAAGGTCACGCAGTGTCTGCCCGATCTCATTTGAAGTTTCCCCGAGTCCCAACATGATCCCCGATTTCACCGGTATCGCCAGGGCATCTTTCTTTACACGTTCCAGAAGCTTGAGCGAACACCGGTACGATGAGTCGGGTCTTGCGGCAGGGTAGAGACGTGGCACCGTCTCTATATTATGGTTCAAAACATCAGGACGGGCCCCGACGACGGAAGCAAGTGCCTGTGCATCTCCCTGGAAATCGGGTATCAGAACCTCCACACGCGCACCCGGAACCTCTTCACGAATTTTTGTTATTGTCTCGGAGAAAAACGAGGCCCCTCCATCGGGGAGATCATCCCTCGTTACGGATGTAACAACGATATGGGTGAGCCCCAGTCGCCGGGCCGTTCCGGCAACCCGGGATGGTTCTTCCGGGTCCGGTGGCTCCGGTTTTCCCTGGGACATCGCGCAAAAGCGACAGCCTCGTGTGCACAGGGAGCCCATGATGAGAAAGGTTGCTGTGCCTCGGGAGAAGCATTCCCACATATTCGGACACAGTGCTTCCTCACAGACGGTATGCAGCCTGTTTTCCTTGAGGAGTTTTCTGACTGCCTGATATTCCGGCCCTTTGGGTAGATTTCTCCTGAGCCATGGAGGCTTTCGCGCTCGGATTTGCTTCGTGCTATTCATGGTGTTATCCCGCGAGGCGGGGATTTCTTGCCGCCGCGGTTTCGTCCAGCCTGCGCAGCTTTGGCCGGCCGGGTGCCCTTTTCAGGAGATCGGGGTCTTGCCGGGCTTCCGCTACGATGGTCTTGAGCGCCTCTATGAATCGGTCTATGTCCTCTTTTGATTCCGTTTCCGTCGGTTCAATCATCATGGCGCCGTGCACTACAAGAGGGAAATAGATTGTTGGTGGATGGAAACCATAATCCATAAGACGCTTAGCCATATCCAGCGTGGTAACCTTTTCGGCTTCCTGCAGCTTGTCGGAGAAAACGCATTCATGCATACAGGGCTTGTCATAGGCAAGATAGAGAGATCCCTTAAGGTTCTCCTTTATGTAGTTGGCGTTGAGGACGGCAAGCTGACTTGCCCGTTTCAGACCCTCGCTTCCCATGCTTAGAATGTAACTGCATGCCTTGATCATAACCCCGAAGTTTCCGTAAAATGCCTGTAGTTTTCCGATGGATTCCGGAACATCTCCTGACAGCAGGTATTCGTCTCCCTTGTTTATAATTCGTGGAACGGGAAGGAATGGTTCCAGAATGCCCTTTACACACACCGGTCCCGAACCGGGACCTCCTCCTCCATGAGGTGTAGAGAAGGTCTTGTGCAGGTTCAAATGCATCACGTCGAACCCTATCTTTCCCATCTGCACTATTCCCATGACGGCATTCATATTCGCACCATCACCGTAAACCAGGCCCCCTTTTGAGTGGACAATATCTGCGATTTCTCTGATATTTTCTTCGAAAAGCCCCAGCGTGTTCGGGTTGGTTATCATAATACCCGCCGTGTCTTCGTCCATGACAGCGGCTATAGCTTCTGCCGATATGATCCCATCTTCGCCGGATTGTACCGCCACCGGACAAAAACCGCAGAGTGCGGCGCTCGCGGGATTGGTGCCGTGTGCGGTGTCGGGGATGATAATCTTTGAACGGTCTGCACCCCTGCTCTTATGATATGCGTGTATGAGAAGCATACCGGTCAACTCCCCCTGCGCCCCCGCGGCGGGTTGAAGCGTGACGGCATCCATCCCCGTTATCTCGGCAAGATACTGTTCAAGCCGGTACATAAGCTCAAGGGCGCCTTGAGACAGTTCCTGGGGAAGCAGTGGATGAGCGCCGGCGAATCCTGGAAGCGAAGCCTCTCTTTCATTGATCTTTGGATTATACTTCATGGTACATGAACCGAGCGGATACATCCCGGTGTCGACGCCGAAATTCCACTGTGACAACCTTGTGTAATGCCGCACAACGTCCACCTCGGAGAGATCAGGAAAGTCGGGTCCGTCACCGGCAAGTCCTTCATCGACAGGGGAGGGGACAACGTCCCTGCGAGGCATGGAGAATCCGCACCTTCCCCTTTTTCCTTTTTCCCACAGCAGGGGTTCGTTGAGTATCAGGCCGGAGGTCCCTTGCGGCTCTTTCATGATTGTACCTCCTGTATCAGGGCGTCCATATCTTCTTTGCCCATGGTCTCCGTTACGCACAACAGGTAGTGACCGGAAAGTTCGGGGTACCAGGTTGCGAGTGGAATCCCTGCCACTATCCGTTGTTTGATCAATGTATCATAGGTCTCCTTGAACCCTTCTCCGAATTCCACCACGAATTCGTTGAATGTGGGGCTGTCGAAGGTGATCCTGAATCCCACCTCCTTCAATCCTCGTTTGAGATATTCAGACTTGTCGTAGTTGAGAGAGGCCAGCTCACGGATGCCGGTTCCCCCGACGGAGGCCATATACATGGCGGATGCCAGTGCGCACAGGCTGTTGTTTGTGCAGATGTTGGACGTTGCTTTTTCCCGGCGGATATGCTGTTCCCTCGTTGCCAGTGTAAGGACGAAACCGGGTTTGCCATCTATATCCGTAGTCTTTCCCACAAGGCGGCCCGGCATGTTGCGCACATGCTTCATCCGGCAGGCAAACATTCCCAGGCCCGGTCCCCCGAAGGATTGAGGTATGCCGAGACTCTGAGCTTCTCCGCAGACAATGTCTGCTCCCTGGCAGCCGGGGTTTTTGAAGAGCCCATAGGCAAGAGGTTCTGAAAAAGAAACAACAAAGAGTGCACCCGATTCGTGGACGGGTCCTTCAATTGCCTGAAGGGCCTCGATACACCCAAAAAAGTTGGGAGACTGGATGGCGACGGCCGCGAGATTATCCATGTCTGCCACACCCGAGATATCAGTCCTTCCGTTTTTGAGATAGGGCAGCTCTACAATTTCATAATTACCAGGGCCCAGATAGGTTCGGATTACATCACGGTAGTATGGGTGAATGAGACGCGATATGGCCACCTTTTTTCGTTTTGTTACCCGCATGGCCATCAGAAGGGCTTCGGCCAGGGCGGATGCCCCGTCATACATAGAGGCGTTTGCCACCTCCATGCCAAGCAGGCGAGTGACCAGTGTCTGATACTCATATATCGCCTGAAGGGTCCCCTGACTTATCTCGGGCTGATAAGGGGTATAGGCCGTCGAGAACTCGGATCTGCCGAGAAGATATGACACCGATTCGGGGATATAGTGATTGTAGCTCCCTGCGCCCATGAATATTTTGTATCCCGGGGAGATCGCCATTTTTTTCGAAAGACCGTCCATGAGGGCGTTGAGCTCCCATTCCGTCATCGCCTCAGGCAGGTTCAGGTTGCCTTCCATCATGCAGCTCGCGGGGATCATAGAAAACAGATCATCCATATCCCCCACATCCACCGTGTGCAACATTGCGCCGACATCCTCTTCGGTATGGGGCAGGTAGCGCATCCTATTCCGCTCCTTTCAACATTTCCAGATACTCACCGCTGGACATGAGGATCTGTATATCGTCCGGGTCGTCAGGCTTTACCTCGATTATCCAGCCCTCATTATAAGGGTCTTGATTAATGAGTTCCGGTGTTTCCTCAAGGATTTCGTTTACCGCGGTAACCTCCCCCGATAGCGGCATATACATCTCCGAGACGGCCTTCACCGATTCCAGCGTGCCGAATTCATCTCCTTTCTCAAAGGTGGCGCCGACCTCGGGAAGTTCCACGAACACGATGTCGCCCAGTTGATCCTGTGCGTAGTCATTGATCCCTATCGTCATATTGTCGCCGTCATCACTGGTCCATTCATGCGTCTCCGCGTAGCGCAGATCGTTCGGCAAAAGTAATTCTTCGATCTCTTTCATATTCTTTTCCCCCCTTGAAAATATTTTGCATGAATTTCGTATAAAACCTGACAAGACCCTTCTCAGGGCTA
>CAZOHQ010000032.1:0-11912 GCA_964579455.1 uncultured Syntrophaceae bacterium
AAGGATGATTTTGTGTGCTTGTATCGTTCTGAGCTTAGAAAAATCTCCACAAAAACCCATACAGATCTACCTGGTGGCATATGCCACGGATTATTTTCACATCCTTGGCAAGCAGTTTGGTCCCTGAAAAAAAGCGTCTCACATTTGTCATCCAGTAATCAGGATTCTGTGTCTTTATGAAGCCTATGCGTAAAAACATCTCTTTTAAATGATCGTACATTGCCTCAATCTCTGCTGAAGTTGCCAATTTCGGGGTAAATACTGAAGTGTTTCCAAAATGTGCTGTAAAGATTTCATAACAAATGATCATTACCGCATGCGAAAGATTGATTGATTTCATGTCTTCCGACGAGGGAATCTTGACCAGCACATTGCAATATTGCAGTTCGCTATTGGTAAGTCCTCTGTCTTCAGGACCAAAAACCAGCGCTACTTTGTTGTTCTGAGATATATCAACGATCTCTTCCGCCATTTTCTCCGGATATATCATAGACCTTTTAAGATTGGTATTTCCCGATCTCCCGGTTGTCCCGACTATATGATTAAACGGAGCGAGCGCAAGATCCAGTCTGTCATAATATTTGATGTTTTGCACGATATCCAAGGCAACGTGTGTCGCCATCTGTTCAATCTTTTCTCTATCGGCATTCAGGGGATTGACGACGATAATATTTCGTATTCCCATATTTTTAGCGCACCGGGCAACAGCCCCTATATTCCCCGGATGTTTTGGTTTGTTAAGTACTATTGTCAGATTTTCCATCCTTACTTTTCCCAATCTCTGCCCCCTGTCCTGTTTCTTATTGCATAAAAACTGCAGTTAATTTAACATATCACAATACAGCGATATACTATATCATACATTCCCATGGTCTGCCACGACTGACCATCCTTGTATTCAATGAACCGGTTACACATGGCAATATTACAAGATATACTATCCACAGCCTCGGGTGATATCGGTATTACCCTCTCCAACCGCGAGATGGATCTCCTCGTTGCGTATTACAAAGAGCTGTTGTTCTGGAACGAAAAAATGTCCCTTGTTTCCATAAAATCCCCCCTTGACATACCAAAACACGTTATCGATTCTCTAACAGTTTTAAAATTTATAAAAGATGATACTGTAACTCTATTGGATATAGGAACAGGGGCCGGCCTGCCAGGCATTCCATTAAAGATAACCATGGAATCACTTCATGTAACTCTCCTTGATTCATCTCGTAAAAAGACATCTTTCCTCAAAAGTGTCATCCGCAAGCTCAGACTCAGGGACATCTCGGTGATACAAGACAGGGCAGAATCACTGATACATGAAAAAAGATACAAAGGGTTTTTTGATATCGTAATATCCAGGGCTGCCTTTAATATTTCGGATTTTCTCCTATTGGGAGAACCTTTTCTGTCTTCTGCCGGCACACTGATAGCCATGAAAGGGGACCATGCGGATGACGAACTTGAACTGGCGACGGACACCATCAGGAAAACCGGTCTTATATTGACTGCCAACCATGAAATAATACTTCCTGTCACAGGTGAAACAAGAAAAGTCCTTTTTTTTCAGAGGTGTATGTAATAACATGGGAGGAGTTACCCCAAATTACTTCTTCTAAATTGTTCCTTTATATGCTAACTTAATCCAATCGGTTTATATCTATAACAATCACGAAAGATTTGCCTGAATAAATGAGAAAAGTAATATGCATAGCCAACCAGAAGGGTGGTGTCGGCAAAACAACGACCGCCATTAATCTGTCGGCCTCTCTAGCCGCCGCGGAAAAAAAAACTCTTCTGATAGATTGTGATCCTCAGGGAAACGCCACAAGCGGTGTAGGTATAGACCCATCCACAATAAACGAGAAAAATCTTTACTACGCCCTGGTTCAAGACGCTCCTTTCGAAGAAATCGTGTGCAAGACAGAAATTTCCACTCTCGATATTATCCCCTCTAACCGGGATCTGATCGGCGTGGAGATAGAGTTCGTATCGCTCAGTAGCAGAGAAAAGAAACTGAAAAACTTTCTAAAAGAAATTGACACTTCTTATGAATTTATTATAATTGATTGTCCGCCTTCTCTTGGTTTTTTGACTGTTAACGCCCTTGTCGCATCCGATTTACTCATAATTCCACTGCAATGTGAATATTTTGCTCTGGAAGGATTGGGGCATCTGCTTAATAATGTCAAGCTGGTACAGGCAAGACTTAATCCCTCACTGTCGCTGGCGGGCATATTACTTACCATGTTCGATAAGAGAAATCGGCTTTCCCATCAGGTTGCCGATGAGGCCAGGGAGTTTTTCGGGTCTAACATATTTAAAACCATAATACCAAGAAACGTAAGGCTTTCCGAAAGTCCAAGCCATGGTAAGCCTATTATACTGTACGATATAAAATCCAGCGGTGCCATTTCATACATGGCGCTGGCAAAAGAGATTATGGCTAACGGAAGGATATAATGTCTAAGAAAAACGCCTTGGGAAAGGGACTCGGTGCCATATTCACCGATCTCATGGATGACCCCGCTGACAAACCAAAATTCGCCATGTGCGGAATCGAGGAATTATCACCGAACAGGTTCCAGCCCAGAAAGATATTTGATGGAAAAGAACAAAATAATCTTGTTACGTCCATTAAAAAAAACGGGATCCTGCAACCGATTGTTGTGAGAAAGGCTGAGTCGGGCTATGAAATTATCGCTGGGGAACGCAGATGGAGGGCCGCCCAAGCCGCAGGATTAATGGATGTCCCTATTATTATCAGGCATAATGCGCAAGATATCGACGTGGCTGAATTATCCCTTGTAGAGAACATACAACGTGAGGAACTAAATCCTATCGAAGAATCAGAGGCATACCAAACTCTGATTAAATATTTTCACCTTTCTCAAGACGAAATATCATCTCAGGTAGGGAAAGACCGGTCAACCATAGCAAATTCCCTTCGCCTGCTTAATCGTCCCATAGAAGCAAAGGATGCACTAATAAAAAAAATGATTTCCGCCGGACATGCGAGAGCCATCCTGTCGGTAGCTTCGCGGGAAAAACAGATCACGGTATTAACTGAGATCATTAAGAAAAAACTCAGCGTCAGAGAAGCTGAAAAACTGGCAAAATCCGTCGATTCCTCCCTTAAAAAGAAAGAAAAGGTGGAAAAGGATATGTACATCAAAGACATTGAGAATAACATATCAAAAAAATTAATGGTAAAGACAGGCATAAAACAATTGAGGACTGGTGGTGTTATAGAAATCCGATTCTCATCCCTGGATGATTTGGATCGATTAGTTAATATTATCATTAATGGAAACGATACGTAAGAAATCTTATTTCATAAAAAGACTTTCTTGATGTTGGAAAGTCTATCAACACCTGTTGATAACGTTGTTTATAAGGATCGGTAATCTTGGAATTATTTTGGAATGAAAGTATTAATATAATTAAGGAAAATCTTAGTCAGCAGAACTTTGATACCTGGATAAAACCTATCAGGATTGTCTCGCTGGAAGATAGTAATGTCCTTCTGGGTGTGCCTAATAAGTTCTTTAAGGACTGGCTTGTCGAAAACTATATGGACATTATCACCAACTCTCTTTCAGATGTGTCTGGTATTGATGTGGAAATAAAATTTGTCGTCAATAAGCCTGAGGAAACAAATATATCGAGTGATATAAGTGCAAACACCACTATTAAAAAGGGGCCTGTTCGGTTGCACTCATCTCTTAATCCAAACTACAGCTTTGAAAGATTTGTTGTCGGATCATCTAATCAGTTTGCTCATGCCGCAGCCCTTTCTGTGGGGGAACAACCGGCACATAATTACAATCCTCTTTTTATTTATGGTGGCGTAGGACTCGGGAAAACACATTTGATAAACGCCATCGGTATTCATACTCTTTCCCTGTATCCACAAAAAAATATACTCTATGTATCGGCGGAAGAATTCATGAATGAACTGATATATTCTATCAGATATGATAAGATGTCTACGTTTAGGGAAAAATATAGAAAGATAGATTCTCTTCTTATTGATGATATTCAGTTTATAGCAGGCAAGGAAAGGACCCAGGAAGAGTTCTTTCACACCTTTAATACCCTACACGATTCCAGAAAACAGATAGTTGTGACGAGTGATAAATTTCCAAAAGAAATACGGAATCTTGAGGGCCGAATACGATCAAGATTTGAGTGGGGCTTAATAGCTGATATCCAGCCCCCTGATGTAGAAACGAGAATAGCAATCATAGAGAAGAAGGCACAGGAAAACAGTCTTAATGTGTCAAACGATATTATATATTACATAGCCTCCGTTGCGGACTCAAATATACGGGAACTGGAGGGAATATTAACAAGAATATCTGCCTATGCTTCTCTTACCGGAAAGGAAATAACGATAGATACGGTAAAGGATGTTATAAAGAACTTACTTAAACACACGATCAAAAGAGAAATAACCATCGAGGAAATAATAAAAAAGGTCGGAAAAAAATTCAATCTTAGAGTAGGCGATATAAGATCTAAAAAGAAGAATAAAAATCTTGTACTTTCACGCCAGATTGTAATGTATCTTTCGAGGAAACTGACTAACTGTTCCTTTCCGGATATAGGGGAAAAGGTTGGAGGAAGGGACCATTCAACAGTTATTTATTCCAATAATAAGATAAAAAAGATGATGGAAAAAGATCATGAAATAAAAAAAATGGTGGAAGAGATAGAATCTATTTTATAAACTGGTTCTGAACATTTCATTAAGTATAATTTTAGGAAACATAGTTAAAAAATTATTATGGTTAGATAGATTTGATTAACAAATTAACAGGTACTACTATTACTACTAGTTTTTTATATTAATCATTTTTTTAAGGAATAGGTGAAAAAATGGATTTCTTAATTGAGAGAAATAAATTTTTGGATGGTATTCAAAAAACTTTGGGAGTGGTAGAGAAGAAAACGACCCTGCCGATTCTTAATAATATCTTAATCACCACCGAATCTGAACAGATCAGGATCGTTGCCACTGACAGGGAAATAGGTCTCATTTCATATTATGATGCAAAGATTACGACTCCGGGAAAAATCACGGTACCTGCCAGAAAACTCTTTGAAATGTTAAGAGAGATACAAGGGGATACAATCAGTTTTAAAGTGATGGAAAATAATTGGGTTAATGTAACCTGTGGAAAAGTGATATATAAGATCCCTGGTATATCAGCTGATGATTTTCCTGAGGTTTCGGATGTAGAAAATGTCGAGTCTCTGAGGATGAAATGTGATCTATTAAAAAATATAATAGAAAAGACATTCTTTGCAATTTCTAATGATGAAATGAGACCGAACCTGAATGGAATATTTTTTAAAGTCATAGATGGAAAGGTTACAGTCGTTGCCACTGATGGACATAGATTAGCTCTTGTTGATATGCCTTTAAATGATGTTGATGATAATAATATTAAAGGGATTATCATTCCAAGAAAGGGAGTGTCTGAGATTAGAAAACTGGTGGAAGATGGTGATTATGTTGATGTCCGTGTCCTGGATGGCGTATGTGTGTTTAAGAATAAAGATTCCATGTTGAGAGTAAGTCTTATTGATTCGGAGTATCCGGATTACACGAGGGTGATACCTCAAGAGGGGGGCGTGGAAATACAACTGGACAAAAATCAGATACTCCATTCTCTCAGAAGAATGAGTGTAATGTCTACCGAAAGATTTAGCGGGGTGAAGATAGATGTTCATGATCAAAGAATGGTTCTGACTTCCACTAACCCGGATATTGGTGAAGCAAAAGACGAGATCGATGTGTCTTATAATGGAGATTTACTGGAGGTGGGTTATAATGTAAAGTATTTGATAGATGCCATGGAACCCATTAACGATACTACCGTATCTTTTGAGATGAGAAGTGACAATGGTCCTGGGGTGATAAGATCGGCCAACAACAGTGATTACATGTGTATCGTAATGCCTATTAACTTAAGAAAGGATTAGAAAGAATAATTGTGGGAACGTTATACAGTGCTGATAGCATAAAGGTTCTTGATGGACTTGAGGCTGTTCGGAAAAGGCCTGCCATGTATATAGGGAGCACCAGCAGAGAAGGTCTTCATCACCTGGTATATGAAGTTGTAGACAATAGTGTTGATGAGGCGGTTGCGGGGGAGTGTGATTCCATAAATGTCAAGATACGGGTGGATAACAGTGTTACCGTGGAAGATAATGGAAGAGGGATCCCTGTTGATATGCACAAGACTGAACATGTGTCTGCGGCGGAGGTGGTGCTTACAAAACTGCATGCGGGGGGGAAATTTGACAACGACAGCTATAAGATATCAGGCGGACTTCACGGAGTGGGTGTTTCTGTGGTCAATGCCCTTTCTGAATATCTTGAACTTGAGGTGAGGAGAGAAGGCACGGTGTACAGACAATCCTATAAAAGGGGTATTCCCGTACACCCTCTTCAAGAGGTAGGTAAGACAAAGAGAAAAGGAACAAAGATAACGTTCATGCCCGATTCAGAGATATTTGAAGACCTTGATTTCAGCTTCGATGTTCTTTCAAACAGACTCAGAGAACTTGCCTTTTTAAATAGCGGAATCAGGATAAATCTTTCTGATGAAAGAACAGATAAAAAAAATGAATTTTTCTACAAAGGGGGGATCGTTTCATTCGTTGAGTACATAAACAGAAATAAAAAAGTACTCCATAGCAAGCCTGTATATATCAATGGCGAAAAGGAGGACTGTTCTGTAGAATTGGCCCTGCAATACAATGAAGGGTATATGGAAAATGTTTTTTCGTATGCGAACAGCATTAATACCACGGAGGGCGGAACACACCTCATAGGTTTCAGGTCTGCTCTGACACGGGTGATAAACAACTATCTCACAAACAGTGGCATCGCAAAAAATGGAAAAACATCTTTAAAGGGAGAAGATGTCAGAGAAGGATTAGGTTGTGTGATCAGTGTTAAGATAAAACAACCTCAATTTGAGGGACAGACAAAGACCAAGCTGGGGAATAGTGAAGTTAAAGGTCTGGTAGAAGCGGTAGTGTATGACAAGCTTGGAAGCTATTTTGAAGAAAACCCCTCCATCGCAAGACAGATAGTATCCAAGTCAATTGATGCGTCACGGGCACGGGATGCCGCGAGAAGGGCCCGGGAACTGACGCGAAGAAAAAGTGCGCTCGAAGTTACCTCACTTCCGGGGAAATTGGCTGATTGTCAGGAGAAAGACCCGGCAAGGAGTGAAGTGTATATTGTTGAGGGAGATTCGGCTGGCGGGTCCGCAAAGCAGGGAAGAGACCGTAAAAATCAGGCCATTTTGCCACTGCGGGGGAAAGTTTTGAATGTCGAGAAGGCACGGCTTGATAAGATGCTCAACAATAATGAGATCAAGGTTATTATCACCGCCCTGGGTGCGGGTATCGGAGAAGAAGATTACAATGTAAACAAACTTCGCTATCACAAGGTTATCATCATGACAGATGCCGATGTTGATGGCGCCCATATCAGGACTCTGCTTTTAACATTCTTTTTCAGGTATATGCGTGAAATGGTGGAAAGAGGGTTTCTTTACATAGCCCAACCGCCCCTCTTCAGGGTCGTGGAGAAAAAAAAGGAGTGGTATATAAGCAGTGAGGAGGAGATGAACGATTATATTCTGACCAGTGGCGTGGAGAAGGTTCAGGTTGTCACGGGAGAGGGTGATATTATAACAAGCAATAAATTGCTGGGCCTGATAAAAAAAGGAATCAGGCTTGATGCCATACTGAAAAAGTTTCAAAAGGGCGGCAAAGATGAAGAAATTATCAGGCTGCTGGCCGGAGATCCGATATTTTCCAGGAACGACTTTATGGACGATAGCATGCTTGCAAGAATAGGTAAGAGGATAAGCATAGCCATAGGAAAAAGATTTAATTCATTCTGGACGGAAGAAGATGTGGAACACGGTGGATATAAGTTATTTTTCAGTATGAAAAGTGCAGGGCAGGATCATACAACCTGGATAGATAAGGATATCTTTAATATGCCGAAATTTGCCGAGGCCAAGGGTCATATCAGTCAGATAAACCCTCTCGGTGAAGCTCCCTATACAGTGGTAGTAGAAAAAGGTGTTGATGGCGAAAAAAGCAATAAACTGGTTGGGGACATGAGAGCGCTGATAGATTACATAATTCAAATAGGGCAAAAGGGGGTGTCTATACAGCGCTATAAGGGTCTGGGCGAGATGAACCCGGAGCAACTGTGGGAGACCACAATGGACCCCGAGAGGAGGACACTCCTTCAGGTTAGGGTGGAAGATGCCGTGGCCGCTGATGAAATTTTTACCACACTTATGGGGGATCAGGTCGAGCCTCGCAAGAACTTTATATTTGAGAATGCACTCAATGTTTCAAATCTGGACGTATAGTTACGGGAATCATTAAGCGCGCTCCTATCATTAAGAAACACCCTGAATTGAACAGCGAGCACGTTCCCCGCTTCTTGCGGCGGGGTTAGCGAGTATATAAAAAACAAACATTTTCCTTACCCCCGATAAAAGGGGTAAGTGCGTTAACGAAAGTATTTTCTGCCAGAATAACACAGAAAATAATTTCTAACTTACTAAACAATCGGAGATTCCCCGCAACTTGTTGTGGGGAGCTTCAATAGATAGAAAGGTTTCAAAGAGATTATGGATCAGTTGTTCCAGAAGAACATACCGGTAACGATAGAAGCCGAGATGAAGAAATCCTACATGGAATATGCGATGAGCGTGATTGTAGGACGCGCAATCCCAGATATAAGGGATGGATTAAAGCCTGTTCACAGAAGAGCTCTGTATGCCATGTCTGATCTCGGAAACCGGTGGAATCGGCCCTATAAGAAATCCGCGAGGATAGTGGGTGATATTATCGGAAAGTATCATCCCCATGGCGACACGGCTGCGTATGATACCGTCGTAAGGATGGCGCAGGATTTCTCCATGCGGTATCCGCTCATTGACGGACAGGGAAATTTTGGGTCCGTTGACGGAGATCCTCCGGCGGCCATGCGGTATACCGAGATCAGGATGGAAAAACTGGCGGATGAACTTCTTACGGATCTCGACAAGGATACCGTTGATTTTATTCCGAACTACGACGGCTCTCTTCAGGAACCGGTTGTTCTTCCAGCCAGGATTCCAACCCTCCTTCTCAATGGGTCATCGGGTATCGCGGTTGGTTTGACAACCAATGTACCCCCCCATAATCTGACCGAACTGATCGATGGGATCATCGAACTCATCCATAATCCAGAGCTTTCGGTCGACGATCTGATGGCATTCATCAAGGGTCCGGACTTTCCGACGGCAGGATTTATCAACGGCCGAGATGGGATCGTCTCCGCTTACCGTACGGGGCGCGGCATCATCAGACTCAGGGCGCGTGCAATCATCGAGCGAAACGCGAGAAACGACAGAGAGAGCATCATCGTTACGGAACTTCCCTACCAGGTGAACAAGGCACATCTGATAGAAAAGATATCGGATCTGGTAAAGGAAAAGAAGATAAGCGGTATAGCCGATCTGAGGGACGAGTCGGACCGCGAAGGAATGAGAATAGTAATAGATCTCAAAAGGGACGAGATATCAGGGGTTATTATCAATCAACTCTATAAGCACACGCAGATGGAATCGACATTTGGCATAATCTTACTGGCCATTGACGCGGGACAGCCGAGATTGATGAACCTCAAAGAAATACTGGCTAAGTTTATTGATTTCAGAAAAGAAATTGTTATCAGAAGGACTATGTTTGAACTTGCTCGGGCCAAGGAGAAGCTGCATATCCTGGAGGGGCTTATCATCGCCCTCGATAATATAGACGAGGTCATTGCCGTTATTAAGGCGTCGCAAAACGCGAAAACGGCGGCCGAAGAGCTGATGGCCCGATTCGGCCTGAGTGAGGCACAGACCAAGGCAATCCTGGAGATGAGACTTCAGAGGCTGACCGGTCTGGAACGCGACAAAATACGTGAAGAACATATTGAGATATCGACTCTTGTTAAAAAGCTGGAGGGCATACTTGCGGATTCCAAGAAGGTTTTGGATATCATCGTAGGCGAATTGGAAGATATACAGAAACGATACGGAGATGCGAGGAGAACTGAAATAGTCTTGAGCAGTACCGATATCGGGATTGAGGATATGATTGTGGAAGAGGATATGGTGGTTACCATATCACACCAGAACTATATCAAGCGAAATCCGGTGAGTCTTTACAGGAGCCAGCATCGTGGCGGTCGCGGTAAAGTCGGCATGGGTACAAAAGAAGACGATTTTCTTGAGAGATTGTTTATAGCTTCGACACACAGTCATATCCTGTTTTTCACTAATTTAGGGCGCGTATACTGGCTGAAGATATACCAGATTCCTCAGGCCGGAAGGGCTGCAAAGGGCAAGGCGATCGTTAATCTCATAGGGATATCAAAGGATGAGAAGATTACGGCCGTTCTTCCGGTAAAGGAGTTTGTCGAGGGTAAATTTATTGTAATGGGAACCAGGCGGGGAATTATCAAGAAGACTGATCTTATTGCCTATTCCAACCCAAGAACCGGCGGTATCATCGCGTTAACTCTCGATGAGGGAGATGAACTGATTGATGTCAAACAGACCAATGGAGACCAGGATATCTTCCTGGGTGCCAAGAAAGGCAATGCAATACGATTCAATGAGAGCGATGTTCGTGCTATCGGAAGAACGGCCCGTGGCGTTGTCGGAATTAGAATATCTGCCGATGATGAAGTGGTTGGTATGGAGGTTTTGAGTGACAGAAATTACATCCTGACCGTTTCGGAAAATGGATTTGGCAAGAGAACGGAGATTTCGGAATATCGGCTTCAGTCACGAGGCGGAAAGGGCATTATTAATCTCAAGACCACACCAAAGATAGGGTTTGTGACACGTATAAAACAGGTCACCGGCGAAGAGGATATTATGCTGATCAGTAATGCCGGTAATATTATACGACTTGGCGTGAATGAAGTATCGCTCCTGCACCGCAGTACTCAGGGAGTGAAGCTGATAGATCTGGACGATGACGAGAGGCTCGTAGGATTGGCACGAGTGGAACGTGAAGAGCCCACCTTGGATGAGGAATTAACAGAGTTGGAATCGGGATCGGAATCGGAATCGTTCGATTTTTGATGGGAAGTACCAGACCATCAATCATTATAGGCTAACCAGGAAACCCTCAAGGATGACAATGACGTATTTGCCATCCTTGAGGGTTATCTTCATGAGGCGGCTGTGGTCTATAACAGCGAAGGACGCCAGCCTATTCAGACCGTCTTTGAATACCTGGGTATCTGGCTCGTTACGTCAAGACTGCCGGCGAAACTACATGATTATCCATCATTATTTGAATCTATACCCATTGCTCCTCATTCAAGTGCTTTAGTAACCGGTGCTAAAAATCCTTAAAATCCCCTTCCTCCAGAGGGAGAACATCTTCAGGCCTGACCTCTTTTCCCTTTGGGGAGCCTCCCCAGCGTCGACCTTTTCCCACAGGAGAAGCAAGGGTCCCCCGGACTTTTTGAGCAACCATTTTCTCCGAAGGTCTCATTTTTCCTCCACCGCCGACCAGGGCGTTCAGCTCACCGACAATAACCTTCATAGCCTCTGCCTGGGCATTCATTTCTTCTGCCGCGGAGGCGCTCTGTTCGGCATTGGCCGCATTCTGCTGAGTGCCCCTGTCCATCTCAGCCACGGCCTTATTGATCTGATCGATTCCATCGGTCTGTTCCTGGGATGCCGCGGCGATCTCGCCGATCAGATCACTGGTCTTACCTACTATCTCGGCATTTTTTTTGAAAGACTCGTTGACCTCTTCATTGAGCCGTGATCCCTCCTTGACGGAATTGACGGTGTTCCCTATGAGATCATTTGTGCTCT
>CAZOHQ010000033.1:0-1159 GCA_964579455.1 uncultured Syntrophaceae bacterium
AGGCCCCGTGCGTACCGCGTTTCGTTCCCGTATACCGGACGCAACAACCCTTTCCGGCAAAAATAACGTGTGCCGTGTCGAGGGGGGGAGGCGTGAAGACTTTGTCGGATATTCCAACTTTACCGTCGGTTTTTACGACAAGAAGGTCTTCCGTGGCGAACGGTCGGTCAGGGTCAAAGTAGAGGTGGCCAGAGATGTGGTGGTGAGTGCCAGATATCTGCCCCGGGGTACCGACATCCAGAGGGGAGATGTCAAACTGGTCCGGAAATGGTTCGAGCGTATACCCGCTCGTGTCGTCTCGTCGATGGAAGAAGCGGTGGGAAAGAGATTGTCCACCGGTGCGAGAGAAAATAGAGAAATAACGAGGAATATGCTGAGAGATCCCTTGATGGTCAGCAGGGGCAAGCAGGTACAGGTCATACTTGAAAGGGGCTCTATCAGGATAACGACGGTAGGGTTGTCGGAGCAGAACGGGAGCAAGGGGGATATTGTCAAGGTGCGCAACCTGACATCAAATCAGCCTATATACGCAACGGTTGTGGATGACGCTCTGGTTCGTGTTGATTTCTGACGAGTTGCTATTATAGGGAAGGGTATCGTGAATCATGGATGTGTCCAATATGCAAGGCGTGGCAAGGAATGGGGATCTCCCGGGGATTTTAGTGATCCTGCTTCTTATGCTTTTCGCCGGGTGTGCGCAGCATCATGAAGTCGTGAAACAAGACATTTCCGTCCCTGTCAGCAGGGAGGCCCCCGTTCCTCAAAACCCCGGTTCCCTCTGGTGTGGTGAACGGTCGGCCAATATGCTCTTTGTGGATACAAAGGCCCGGTATAAGGGGGATGTCATCACGGTGCTGATCAATGAAAGCTCAAGTGGACAAAACAGCGCCGACACAAAGACCAGCAAAGATACGAGCTCGAAAGCGGGAATTGCTTCTCTGCTGGGCCTCGAACAATCGGTGCTTTCCAGAAATGCCAATATGGGGACACAGATCGGGCTGGAGGGTTCCTCTTCCACTTCCCTGAAGTATCAGAATCTGCAATTAAACCACCCGTTCTGATATATGTAACAGCGCCGCCTTTCATCATATCAAAAAAACCTGCATTAACCGCGTGGTACCAAAGGATCGTCAGTATATTTAAATGATGGCAGTGTTAC
>CAZOHQ010000033.1:1169-11747 GCA_964579455.1 uncultured Syntrophaceae bacterium
ACAGATCGGGCTGGAAGGTTCCTCTTCCAGTTCCCTGAAGGGTTCGGGCAACACAAGCAGAGATGGGGAATTGGTGGCTCGTATAACAGCCCGAGTGAGCCGGGTCCTGGAAAACGGCAATCTGTTTATAGAAGGGGCGAGACAGCTGACGGTGAATGCGGAGGAACAGTATATCGTGATCTCCGGTATCGTGCGGCCCGAGGATATTACCTCGGACAACCTTGTCTCGTCGCAGTATATAGCCGATGCCAGAATTGTCTATACCGGCCAGGGTATTATCAATGACAAGATGCGGCCGGGATGGGGTACCCGCATACTTGACGCGATCTGGCCTTTCTAGGGGAAGGGGTAGTATGAAGACACGTACGATTATATGGTGTTTGATCTTTCTTGTGGCTGGCCTTGGAGGAGTGCCTCAGGCGGAGGGGTCGAGATTCAAGGACATCGCCGATATAGAGGGGGTACGGGACAACCAGTTGTTCGGTTACGGGTTGGTGGTTGGTCTCAATGGAACGGGTGACAGCATAAAGAACGGATTCACCCAGCAGACACTCTCCAACATGCTGAGTAAACAGGGTCTCGCAATGAAGGGGGTTGATCTGAAGTCCGACAACGTGGCGGCGGTTATGATTACCGCGAAACTTCCTCCCTTCGCAAAGGCGGGGACAAAGATAGATGTCCAGGTTTCTTCTCTGGGGGATGCGGATAGTCTGTTTGGGGGGAACCTTCTTGTGACACCCATCAGGGGAGTTGACGGGAAGGTGTACGCCGTCGTGCAGGGCCCCGTGATTATCGGTGGATTTTCCGCGGGGGGAAGTGGCGGCGGAGTTGTCAAGAATCACACGACTGTCGGGCGTATCCCCGATGGCGCCATTGTGGAACGGGAACTGGACTACGATTTCAACGGCAAACGGGTGTTCACGATCAATCTCCGTAATCCCGATTTTACAACGTGCCAGAGGATGGCCGAGATTGTCAATGAACGGATAACGGGCGCTCATGCGGCTGTTGTTGACTTTGCCTCTATCCGTGTCTCCATGGAGGATTCTTTTCAAGAGGGTATCGTTGCCCTCATATCGGCTGTCGAGAATCTGGACGTAACGGTTGATTCGGGAGCCGTTGTCGTCATAAACGAGAGGACCGGGACCATCGTTATGGGTGAAAATGTCAGGATATCCACGGTGGCAATAGCCCATGGCAATTTGAGCATCGTGATAAACGAGGATTACAATGTATCTCAACCCCTTTCCTTTGCCCCCTCTGCCCCCGCCGGAGGGGCTCCGGCCAAGGTGGGAAAGGGTGCAGTCATGGCCCCGGGGGGACAGACGGTTGTGACCACCGAAACGACTGTTGGCGTTACGGAAGAGAAAAAGAAATTGATGGTGGTGAACCGTGGTGTGACGATCCAGGAGGTCGTGGGCGCTCTCAATGCGATAGGGGTTTCGCCCAGAGATCTGATCGATATACTGCAGACGATAAAGGCGGCAGGGGCGCTCCAGGCCGAGCTGAAGTTACTGTAGGAGAGATGCCCATGATAGATGGCGTTCTAGTACCGAGCGAACAGGGAAGTCCCACCGGGCGGGAGATGGATCCGGAAAACCGAAAGGCTTTAGCGAAGGCCTGCAGCGATTTCGAATCGATATTTATATACAACTTGTTACAGGAACTCAGAAAAACGGTGCCAAAGGGTGGTTACTTATCTGGTGGAGGCTGTGCCAGTAGCACCTACGATATGATGGTATATCAGAAGGTTGCGCAGGATCTTGCTGAGAGGGGCGGCGGGATAGGGATCGGCGAGGTGCTTTTTAATCAAATCAGTGGGAAATATCGGGCCGGATAATTAAAGTTTCATTGCAAATGTTCCGATAAAGTAATAAAGGAACATGACCTCAAAAGGAGAGGCTGTCGATGAAAATTACCGAGACCGGAAACCCGGCGCGAGAGATTGCCCAGCACCAGATATCTAAAAATAAGCTGAATCGTGAGAGTGCGAAACAGGCAGGGAGTAGTGGGGTTTCGGGAGAACAGGTCACCTTTTCTCAAAAGGCACAAGACATACAGCAGGTAGAGAAGGCTATCAAAGAGCTTCCCGATATTCGAGAAGACAAGGTTGCACAGTTAAAGAGTCAGATCGAAGCGGGAACGTATAGTGTGGATGGAGAAGAAATAGCCACAAGAATGATAGCAGAATCGATCCTGGATATTCTGGCCTGATCTCAGGCCCTGCCAAACCCCCTTCCCATAGCCCATCGATCCCTTTCACTGCGGATAGAGCGGTAGTAGCTTTAATTGTTGCTATTGTGCCATGCCCGTGATCGTGGGTCAGGTAGTTCCTCTCGCGGAGAAGCGGGCTTGCGGCCCGGCTCTCTTGCACCCGGGCGGGTGCAGGGCATATACAATTACATGAGGTCGGTGGGGTATCAGTCCGAACCGACGTTGCATCTGGGAGAGTTCCCGGACGTGTGTTCCCTCTATGATTCTCTGATTGCAACCTTGAAGCAGGAGATCGGAATCTATCGGGATCTTCACACATCCTACATCAGCGAGAAAGAAATTCTTTCCAGGTCCTCTCTCGATGAGCTGTATGAGAACAATTCCAAAAAGGAGACATATATCCTGAAGGCCAGGATGCTGGGTGAGATGCGGTCAAAGACGGTGAAGAAGATAGCCGGGTTCCTGGATCTCGAAGAAGACCCCGATCTCTCAACGCTCATATCGTACAGTGACGACCGGCAAAGGGTTCCGTTAATGGAATGCCAGTCGGAATTGCGCGCCCTGCTGGTCGATATCGGCGATCTGAATACACAGAACAGGGCGCTGCTGGATTCGTCCCTTTTTTATGTGCAAAGCGCCATTGACTTTATCGGACACATTACATCCCCCGGCTCCGGCTATGCATGTACGGGCAGACTGGCTAAACGGAATGTCAACGGGAGAGTTGTACACAGGGAGGGATAGCATGTCCAATATACTGAGTGTTGCGAAGGAGGCGCTGTTCGCCCATCAAACGGCGATCAATGTGACGGGGAGCAATATTGCGAATGTGAGTACTACCGGATACACCCGTCAGCGTGCCCTGTTCAATTCACTGGGCACATCCGGTGTCGGGATAGAGGCGATAGAGCGGTTGTATGACAGCTTTCTTGAGGTACAGATTAACGAACAGCAGAGTGACCTCAGCTACGGTGAAGCGAAACAAAACACCCTTGACAGGATCGAGGTTATATTCAATGAGGCAAACAGCGACGGTATCAACGCCTTCCTGGATGAATTCTGGGATACATGGGAGGAGTTATCGGTTGACCCTTCCAATCAGGTAGCCCGGGAGGCCCTCCTTGCCAATGCACAAAGCCTTGCCTCTGTTTTTTGCTCATCCAGTGAAGAGCTTGTCACTGTTCAACAGGAGACGAACGCTCAGATAGTGGACCTGGTAGATAGTGTCAACGGGTATCTCTCTGATATAGCAGCCCTGAATGAGAGAATATCGCAGAGCAACACCGAGAACGGGGACGCAAATACACTGATCGACACCAGGACTGAACTACTGAAGAGTTTGGCGGAGGTCATTGACTTTAACTCATTCGAAGCTTCGAACGGATCGATCAGTATCTTTCTGTCGAATGGGATGACGCTTGTGAGTGGTGATCAGATCCAGAGACTCGACACGGTTGTCGGGAACCATGCCGAAGATCCCTCTTTTTTTGATATCGTGTTGGAGGGACATGATGAGGATGTGGTCAACGGGGCTATAACGAGCGGACAGATGGCCGGATTACTGGAACTGCGAGACGAATTGATAGGGGGAGATGACGGGTATCTGAGCCGTCTTGACGATCTGGCGGTCGCTATTGTTGATGCGGTGAACGAGCTGCATGAATCCGGATTCGATATGTACGGCAATCTCGGGGGGACTTTTTTTGATCCGGTCACAAAGGCCTCCGATATGTCTGTCAGCGCACAGATCGAAGACGATGTGAACAAAATAGCCGCATCCCGGACGGTCAATGGCGACGGAGGTCTGGCTGCAGAGGTAGGGGCGCTTCGTGAGGCGCTCGTTATGAATGGCGGGACGACAACCTTTGGCGACGAATATGCCTCTTTCGTGGCGTGCATCGGGCGGGATGCCGCCAATGCGACCAGCAATTGCGACCGCCAAACAGCCCTGATGGATCAGTTGACGACCAGAAGAGAGAGTCTGTCAGGGGTCTCCATCGATGAAGAAATGATCAACCTCATCAAGTATCAGGCGGGTTACAACGCTGCGGCGCGGCTCTGCACCGTTGCTGAGGAACTCATGGACACGCTGCTGACATTGGTGCAGTAAGTATGATGGGAAGGGGGCCACAATGCGTATATCTGAAAATATGAAATTCAGCTCGATGATGGACAATCTTGCCCGGATACAGAACAAGATCAACAGACTGACGGAGCAGCAGGCCTACGGGAAGACAATCAACAGACCGTCCGATGATCCCTACGGAATGACCAAGATTTTGGGGTTTCAATCTTCGCTGGCCTCCATCGAACAGTACCAACGGAACATAGACAATGCGAATGCACATTTGGAGATGACGGAGACGATCCTGTCGGGCATCAGCGACATGCTGTCCGCGATACAGGGAATCGGAAGCCAGGGGTCCGAAACGATGGAGACGAACCTGGAGCAGGTCCGGTACATCGCCGATGAAATGCGGTCACTTGCCAACTCAACATATGGCGGCAGGTATCTCTTCGCGGGTTCCGTGACGGATGGTGAGCCCTTTGCAGAGGAGGCGTTCGAAGCAACCGTCGAGGTGGCAGGGGCGGTAGGAAATGGAGGCGACGCAAGTATGACACCGGGGGGAACATACACCGGAACGGTAAACAAAACCTATGTGATACAATTTGAAGCGGGTGATGTCGGGACCGCGTCGTACCGGATTTCATCAGATGGGGGGCAAACATTCGGGGACCCTTCCAGCACCTGGGACGGCAGCACAATCGATATAGGTGATGGCGTGACGGTTACCTTCGATGCCGAGGGGGGCGATGCCGATTTTGCCGCCGATGATATTGTTACCGTCGACACATATGCGGCCGGGTACTACCGGGGAAACAGTGAGGATCTTTCGGTGTATGTCGGACAGGGGAAGACCATCGCTTACAGCCTTTCCGGTGAGGAGATCTTCACCAGCCGGGGAGGGGGAGATGTTGAGCTCTTCGCCGCGCTTGATGCCCTGGAAGAAGCCCTGGAAAGCGGGGACGAGGATGGGGTGCAACTCCAACTCGAAAATCTCAAGGACGCCAGGACGCATGTCAACGAATGTATAGCCATCGCGGGTATCCGACAGCAGGCGTTGGGTGCCGCGGAAGAGAGCTATGCAACACTGCATGAAAAGATTACCGACCTGATGACTGATACGGACGAGATTGACCTTGAGAGGACCATACTGGAGCTTCAGATGGAGGCCCTTGCCCTCGAGACATCCTATTCCATAATCTCCGAAATTGAGAACCTTTCCATAATCAATTTCCTGCGTTAATCCCCCTTTCTATCGAATATCATTGTCGTGGCGCATATCCGTCTCATCTCCATGCCTGTCCCGGGCCCTCCGGTGATCAAAGGCTCAACAGTATCAATCGTTACAAAATAATAATAGAAAACCTAAAGGTATCTCCCAAAAGTTCCGATATATGTATCAAAAGCGGATCAGAACGTCCCGGAAGGGAGGAGACGGCGGAGCAAGGGGCAGATCGGCTTTAACCTGAATATTATTGAAAATCCGGCAAGAATGCCGGAAAAACCTAGAAAAGGAGAAACAATATGGCAGCAAACAGCATATCATTAACCGCAGGAATGAGGAGCAACCTGGTGAGTCTCCAGAACACCGTCAAGCTCATGGACCAGACACAGGAACGCCTGTCATCGGGCAAAAAGGTCAACTCCGCCCTCGATGATCCTATCAGCTATTTCACCGCCCAGGAGCATACGAGCCGTGCGGCCGATCTCTATAGCCTGAAGGATGGAATGGGGGAGGCGATACAGACCATCACCGCCGCCAACAACGGTATCGAAAGCATGATCTCCATGATCGAGAACGCGAAGGCGACGGCGGAATCCGCGAAGAGCGCCGAATCTGCCGGAACAGGGGATACGACGGGAACCCTGACTCTTACCGACGTTGACCTGGGGAATCAAGTGACGATCGGCGGTGATACCTATACCGCGTCTACTGCCGCCAGCGCGACAACATTCGTCGTCGGCGACACGGATGAGCTAACCGCCATGAACCTGGCGACACTGATCAATTCCAATGTGGAGGCTGGCGCTAACGGTGATATCGACGCAACGTCGGTGGAGGGCAACGTGATCAACCTTGCGGTCGATGGTGATGATCTGGAAGATGGCGACATCGCGATAGTCAGTGACACCTTCACGGAGACCCTGGATGCGCCGGCGGACGATACCGCGCTGGGCGCGCTGGTGGCACAGTATGCGACTTTGATGACCCAGTTGGGGGAGATGCAGCTCGACGCCGGGTACAAGGGGGTCAACCTTCTCAATGGTGATGATCTGACCGTCCAGTTCGAAGGTGATCACTCGATGACCGCGTACGGGTTCGACGGCACGGTCGACGGCGAATTGGGCATGGAACTTACGGCTACGAACAGCTGGGCGAGCGCTGACGATATCCTCGCCGACATAGCGCTCATGGATGCGGCTATCGAGACCCTGGAGTCGAAGGCGTCCTCGCTGGCATCGTCGCTCAGTATCGTGACGACACGTGAGGATTTCACCACCTCCATGATCAACATACTCACCGAGGGTGCCGATAATCTCACCCTTGCCGATACGAACGAGGAGGGGGCAAACATGCTGATGCTTCAGACCCAGCAGGAGCTGGCTATATCATCGTTGAGCATCTCGGCGTCCTCGTCGCAGGCGGTGCTTAAGCTTTTCTCCTAGGGGAGGAGGGAGCACACATGCTGATGCGTGAGACACAGCAGGAGTTGGCTTCATCGTCGTTGAGCCTCTCTTCTCCCTCGGCGCAGGCGGTGTTCACACATCTCTCCTAAAGGAGACTGCCTTGTTGAAGGATGTGAAGGGGGCTTCGGTCTCCCGACACATCCTTCTCCGGAGAGATGAATGTGTATCGGTTCCCGTCATGTATCCGGAGAGTGTCGATATGCCGTTGATTCGAAGAAGCCCGGCGAGGACGAGGTGAGGCGCGACACCGGTCATGAAGATAAGCGCACGATAGAGATATACGTAGAGGAAACATGGCACTGAAGATTACACTGAAACCCGGTGAGCGAATGATGATCGGCAGTGCAGTCGTGACCAACGGCGGCACGAGGAGCGACCTGATTATAGAAAACAGGGTTCCCATCCTTCGTGAAAGAGACATCATGGGGGAGGAGATGGCAACCTCGCCCGCCCGCAGGATATATTTTATCGTACAGCTTATGTATATGGATGAGGGGAATGTGTGTGAGTATCACAACACCTACTGGAAACTGGTCAGAGACATTGTGTCGGCCGCGCCCAGCACGCTGAAGCTGATTGACCGGATGAGCGGACACGTCCTGAACGGAGAATATTATCAAGCGCTCAAGCTCGCACGGAAGTTGATAAACTATGAACAGGAGGCTATAAACAGTGTACGGTAATCTAGCAGAGCAGAGAGGGATAGGGGCCTATCAGAGTGTTCTCAGGGAGACCCTGACGGGACGTGATCTCGAGGCGTCGGTCTTGACAAGGGGGGGCTTGCTCCTCAAACAGTGTCAGGATAACTGGGGGAGCGATGACCTGCCCGCGGAGCTTGACAAGGCCCTGAAATTTAACCAGGCCATCTGGGGCATCTTTCAAAATGAGCTGGCCAGGGAGGATAATCCCCTTCCCCTGAAACTGAGACAGAACATACTTTGCCTGAGTGTCTTTATAGACAGGCGAATCTTTGAAATCATGGCACACCCCTCACCTGATAAATTAACCATTATCATCGATATCAATTCCCATCTTGCCGCCGGCCTGAGGGGCAATCCGGGCGCATGAGACGGAAGCGGCCCCGTATAGAAAGAAAAAACATCCCTCACAACGGTCGGTATTCCGACAGGAGGGTGCGAACGGCCTGTGTGCCGTTTCCACTCTCCACGGCGAGGTCGAGCAGAGAGACGGCGTCGGCAGTTCTTCCCTCGGAGACGAGCCTTCGGGACAGATCATGAAGATACCCGGAGCATCCGAACCCCATCTTTGTAAGGTGGTTGATATGTGCCAGCCCTTCGCTTCTGTCCCCTGCGATTCCCTGTGCCGCCGCGAGTATGGCACGGGCCATCGGATATTCCGGCACCTTTTCCAATAGACCCTCAAGGACAGGAATGACCGTCCCCGTATCGCCGAGCAGCACTTCGCAGGTGGTGTAGACGATGACGGCCTCCTTCAGCCCCGGATCCAGCGTCAGGGCCCTGTGGGACACGGCACGAGCCTCTTCGTGGTTCTCCATCTTCAGATAGGCATATCCCATGTTGAGAAAGGCCTTGGTGCTTTTTGGATCAATTTTCAGGACCCGTTTCCACAGATCCACCGCTTCCGCGTATTTTTTCAGCTCTCCTCCCGCCTGGACCGCGAGTTCGATGAGAGACTGAAGATCATCTCCCCTTTCTTCCAGTTTCTTGACGCCCAGCAGGTAGTATTCATCTCCCTTGGCGACATAGTGCTCCATGTCGAGCTGCCCGTAATGGTGGACCGGGATTGCGCACCTGCTGACGCCAATACCGTTTCTCACCAGTGAGGGTTCTACCAGTTCGTGAACGTGATGTTCTGAGCATATGCGCGGATCGTTGCTGAAGAGGCGCACCTTCACAGACGGATACCAGCCGGTTCCGGCCTCTTCCTGCGCGTAGTGCCCATCGTTGCAGGTCCATCCCGTGACATACACCGGCCGTATATAATTTCTCGTGGTGATCGAATAGGCCGCGGGATGCCCGGTGTTGTTGTGCGTGATCCTGGTGAGGCGGTCATAATCCAGCGGTGAGATGGCTTCATCGGCGTCCAAAACAAGGATCCAGTCACCGCCGGCCTTTGACAGTGAGAAATTACGCGCCTCGGAGAAATTATCGGTCCATTCAAAATCGTAGACCCGCGCCCCGAACGCCGCTGCGATATCCCTGGTCCTGTCGTTTGATCCCGTGTCCACGATGATCAATTCGTCCACAACGGGAAGTGCGCTCATGAGACACCGCGGCAGATGCCGTTCCTCATCCCTGACGATCATGCACAGCGAGACAGAGGGTTTGTGCGCATCCTTATGCAACCTTTGCGCATCCATCCTGCCGATGACCGCCTGCGCCGCGGACAGGATGCCGTCGTTGATACCGAATGTGATCATCGCCTCCCAAATCTCCCGCAGGGCGGGTTCATACTCTTCCTGACGGATAAGGGTATCGATCAGCAGAAACGCTATGCGCCGGCTCCGGGGGTAGACCGTCTTTGCCTCCCGAAAGACCTCCACGGCCCTCTCGAACTGTGCCGTTTCCGTGATGGCCGTGTGGTAGGCCGTTATCGTATCCGCGACCGCCGGAGAGAGGATAAACCCCCTCTCAAGGAGATCCAGTGCGTCCTGTGTGTGTCCGGTCTCCCACGCGAGGATACCACGGTACGTGTATGCCTCCCCGAAACCCGGGTCGGCGGCGATGGCCCCGGTAAAGAACTCCTCGGCCGCACGATCGTCGCCCCCTCTGTGTGCCAGCATCCCTTGCAGGTTCAGGGCCGGGGCAGAGGACGCGTTCAGCGCAAGCGCGCCCTCCGCGCAACGGGCCGCTTCGCTGTACCGTTCCATCCCCTCCTCGCCGTATGCCTTCAGTTCAAGTGTCCTGATGGCGTCTCGTACCTCTTCCGGAAGGGAGCCGAGGGCATCGAGGGCATCCTTAAAACGCCTCGAATCGATCAGTATCTCGGCCAGACGGTAATAGAGGACGGTATCATTTGGGTGATACCCTATCCCGTCGATGAGGGCCTTGATCGCCCCGTCGATCTCTTCTTCCAGATAGAGCCGCCCTGCCGCCTCTATCGCCTTGAGGGCGGAGAACCTCTCTCCGTCACGGCTTTTCGTATCGATGCCGCTCCACTTATGCTGAAAGGATCTCCTGGTCCCCTGTGGAGGAAGGGGACCGCATAGCACGAACACATCACCGGCAATGCAGTTTTGATAGCCTTTCAGTGCCGCGCGGAGGCAGTAGTCGTCAGACTCGCTGCACTGTTCCAGCCCTTCGTCAAAGGGACCTGTCTGCTCGGTCAGGGTCCGGCGGAAGAGCATGCACATGTGCGCTATCTCGCGCGAAGGTACACGCCGGGAGCGGTTTCTTTGATGAAATCCCGCGGCATATGTTTCGAGATCGGCGGGTTTCAGATGTGCAGCCCCTGAGGCACATTGAATACCGGCTGTGACATTGTTCGTCATGGGACCCACAATCCCGGCATTATCCGTGCTGTGAAGGCACCCGAGCATGTCGCCGAGCCAGCCGTCTGTTACCGCCACCATCTCATCCAGAAGCAGGAGATATTCGCCGGATGATGCCGCTATCCCCCTGTTATACCAT
>CAZOHQ010000034.1:0-11744 GCA_964579455.1 uncultured Syntrophaceae bacterium
GATATCAGAGATACCCTGCTCCTTTCCAATTCGTTCGGTACAAAGATAAACGATCTCTACTATACATATACCCTGTATCCTGCGGAGGTATTCAAGACACAGGAACAGAAGATGCTCAAGACATACAGACTGGAAAATGCCCGTAATACCTCTTCCTCAAAGGCCCTGGAGAGTACATTGGAAGGTCATGATTATCTGAATGTGGAAGGATACGATGATGCTGACTTGACGATAGTAGAAGAGGAAAAAGGAGGTTTGATCTTTAAGAACAGGGGCAAGGCGATTCTTATGACCAGTCGTGAGGACTTTCTTCTCAAACCGTCAATCGTGTTAAAGGAGTTTTCAGCCAAGAGCGACAGGTACGCGTTCTTCCGTCAGTTTACCTTCTTTTCTATTCTCATAGCTTTTCCCATACTCCTGTATGTCGTAACATATGCGCTGATTCATACGGTGTTGCACCTATTCCTTGATCCGAAAGGCTCGGCGATTATTACCTCTATGATCTGTTTTTCAATAGGCGTGGCGTTGCTGCTCCCTTTCTTAAGCGACGGGAAGGGCGTTACTGCAGGTAATCTGGATAGCGCGTTGGAGTCCGGACAGTGGCGGAATCGAGTCGCGGCCCTGAAAATTATACAGCAAAAGAGACTTGATATTGCCGGTCTCGGAGACTATAGACCGATGCTTACCTCTCAGCATGTGCCGGAGCGATACTGGCTGGCAGGCGCTCTCGGTTTCAGCAGAAGCCCCGAGACCTACAGGGATATATTAGTTCTTCTGGACGATGCTTCCCTCAACGTAGTCTGTAAGGCATTCAATGCCCTGGGTAGAAGGGGAGACAAGCGTATTGTAGGTGAAATTATGAAGAGAATCGAAACATCGGATCATTGGTACGAACAGTGGTACGCCTATAAGGCACTGAGGACTCTTGGGTGGAATCAGACAAAATCGAAATAAAACTACTGGCTATAATCATTGCGGTCGTTGTTTTCATAGAAGTGGTCACGAGATCTATGCTTCTGATGGAGCAGTATCATCCGATGATTATCATGGGTGTTGCGCGCATCACCGGGATTGTGCTGATTGTATTGATTGCGCTTGTATGGGGAAGGGGTTTGTCCTCCATAGGACTGTCACTTCCGACAATAATACCGGGGGTAAAAAAGGGTTTGATATGGTCGGCCGTTCTGGGGGCGGTAACACTCCTTGCTTTTGTGGCGTTGTATGTCACCGGGATCGATCCCCTGGCATATATACATGCCGATCTGCCTGCAGAACGTAAAGATATTATCCTTTTTTTTGTCGTGGGAGCTATGGTAGCCCCCGTGGCGGAAGAGGTCTTTTTCCGGGGGGTACTGTATGGGTTTTTCAGGAGATGGGGTGTGTTTGTGGCCGTTGTCATAAGCACGCTGCTGTTTGTTATTGTTCATCCGATCGGTTCCGGTATCCCATGGCCACAGATCTGTGGGGGTATACTTTTTGCGGTAGCATACGAGACCGCTGGAAGCCTGGCAGCCCCTGTTGTCATTCATATCCTGGGAAATCTGGCTATCTTTACCCTGTCGCTCTTATCTTTGGCTTCATAAAAGATCCGGCCTGTGTATCGTAAGGAATCTATCTGTAATCATCATACATCCTGATGCGGCTGAGGAAGGGCTCAAAGATCAGCGTGAAATGTCTGTCTTTTTTTGCGAGATGCAGTACCGTCGGTTGCACGTAGCCTTTTTTAAAAAACCGTATGTCGAACTCCCCATCTGTTGTCTTTTCCTCCTTGAACCGGAAAATGTCTTCTATCGTCACCCCTTCGGGGAGCCGATAGGCGTATTCTCGTATGTCATCTATAGCCTCAGGGGTCGAATCGCTGCTGTATGCATATATAAGGTGGTCGGTAAGATTCAGGTGAAGGATGTAGTCAATCTGGTTGCGGATCGCGTCGCTGCGCAGCTCGTCGCCCGTATTTACCAGATAGTTTACAGCCGATTTTAATCCGTCGTTGAACAGTGTATCGCGGACCTTTGGGACGGCTATCAGCATCATCAATCCTATAAGAAGCACGACAACGGAAAGTTCGATAAAGGTAAAACCTTTGTTATTCGGTATCCCAATTCGTGATATCACTGTTTTTACCATCACCGCCCAACTCTCCGTCGGCTCCATAGGATATGATATCATAGTCTCCTTTTGCTCCGGGGGACAGATAGAGGTAATCATTATCCCACGGATCCCTCGGAACATTTCCCTTTTCAAGATATCCCCCCTCCCGCCATTTTTTGGCGAGTTCTCCCACTTCGGGGGGGGCAACCAGCGCCTGCAGACCCTGCTCAGTGGTGGGATAGCTTCCGGTATCAAGTCTGTAGAGTTTGAGGGCTGTTTCCAGACTTTCAATCTGTATCCGGGCCTTTGCCTGTCTCGCCTCATCGGGGCGACTCATTATTCTGGGCATGATCAGTCCCGCAAGGATGCCAAGAATAACTATTACTACCATCAATTCAATCAGTGTAAATCCCTTGTCATGCTTCCTCATTACTATTTTCTCCTCGCTGGTTTCTGTTACGATTACCGTATTAATCGATTCATCTCGTAGATCGGGAGTAATATGGAAACGACTATAATACCCACTAACAGACCCATGACGAGTATCATAATCGGTTCCAGAAGAGATGTCATAATCATGATGCCTGACTCCACTTCTGCTTCATAACTGGTGGCAATCTTAGAGAGCATCTGTTCCAATGTCCCGCTTTGTTCACCCATGGAGATCATCTGAAGCGCGAAAGGAGGAAAGAGATCGCTCTTCGACAGTGCCGTGGACAGACTCTGTCCTTCTTCCACATCCCTGGACGCCTCCTCGATTGCGTCTGCGATCAGCGTGTTGTCCGCCACGTTCTTTGCGATGGCAAGGGCTGTCAGGAGCGGAACTCCACTCCGCAGAAGAGTGGCGAGTGTCTGGCTCAGACGCGCCACGGCCATTTTGTGAACCATCGGACCAATGAGTGGCATCCGTATCTTGATCTTGTCCCACAGATATTGTCCCTTTCGAGTACTTGTGAACGCGTACGTGAGACCGGCATACAGGGCGATGACGACCAGAAGAATGACCAGCCAGAAAGATCTCAGAAAACCGCTGAAAGAGATCAGGAGGACTGTTATGCCGGGAAGGGTCTGATGCATCTCGTCAAATATATTAGTGATTCTGGGAACAATAAAGGTGGTGAGAAAAAAGAGGACAGCACTGCCGATTAAGAACATGAAGATTGGATAGGCGAGGGCCGCCTTTATTCTTCCCCTGAGGGCCTGCTGGCTTTCATTGAAGTCTGCCAAACGTTCGAGGACTATGTCAAGAGTTCCCGATGCCTCGCCGGCACGAATCATGTTGATATAAAAAGGAGAAAAAGTGCCAGGATAATGGGAAGCGCTTTGTGCTAGGCTGTTACCCTCATTGACCCCTTCCTTTATCTGGGCCAGAGTTTTTTTCAGTTGCGTGTTAACCGTTTGGGAAACGATGGCCACCAATGAGGCTACAAGGGGTATCCCGGCGCCGAGAAGTGTGGCCAACTGTCTGGTCATTATGGATACATCACGCTGACTTGTCCTCTTGAATGGATTGGCTACAGATTTTTTAAACGACGTGTCCTGTTTTTCTCCCGAAGATGTTTCGATCAGATCAATGGGGAATATATTTCCTTCTCTGAGCTTTTGCCGTGCTGCCAGGGTACTCTCGGCATCAATGATACCTTTAAGTTTTTTGCCCTTGACACTCAGAGCATGATATTCATAGACAGGCATTTGAGAATATTATTTCCGTTATCCCGACGTTATGTGTGAAGATTCTTTTTATTTACCTTCCTACCATATCAGATATCCTATTTCAATATCGCGGAAAGGGGTAGCCCAGACTCTTCTCTTGGTATATGTAACATTAATTAAGTGGTTATGCGGTTTAGACCTTCTCAATGCTTACTATCTGGAAGTCAATACGGGTGTAGGATTCAGGGTAGAAGATCATATCGTGAAGATAGAATTGAACATACCCGAAACAAAGAATGCTCTCGGCCCCGATGCACTGCTTCCGCTGTGTTGTAAATACGAAGAGACTTTTTCCCGATTGAGGAGTGCCTGTCTTCTGTACTTTTTTCAAGCACCTACTCGCCGGAATTACTTTGAGGGCATGTATCTATGTGATTATGACGGGTCGAAGGCAAGGCACTGTAATCAGAAGATGGAACTCGATTATAGTTCACCGCGCAGCCCGGCAAATTCTCGGAGGATTTTTTCCTCTTTTCTGCTCAGGCCGGTGGGTATTTCTACCGTGACTTGAACAAGTTGATCTCCCCTTCCGAATCCCCTGAGATGTGGGATTCCCTGGCCTCTCAGTTTAAATATCTTGCCGTGCGGGGTGTTCTTGGGTATTTTTATCCGTTCCGTCCCCTCCAGGGTGGGAACCTCGACATTTCCGCCAAGTACGGCCCGGGTCATGGGAATTGCTATGCGGCACACGATATCGTTCCCATCTCTTTCAAAGGATTCATGAGGTTCTATGAATATAAAGACGTACAGGTCTCCTCTGGGCCCGCCGAATTCCCCCTCTTCGCCTTCACCGCGAAGCCTCAGGCGTGAACCGGTTTCCACGCCAGGTGGGATCTTGATCTGTATGGATTTTTGTACCCTTATTTTACCTGTCCCGCGGCAGGCCTTGCACGGGTTCTCTATTATCCTTCCTGCGCCGTGACACTGAGGGCAGGCGGACCTGACACTGAAGAAGCCGTTTGATCTGGTTACCTGTCCCACACCACGACAAGTCGGGCATACTACCGGTTGCGTTCCCGGCGCGGCACCGCTGCCTTCGCATTCCCCGCACTTTTCAAACCTTTCTATTTCAATTTCGGGAGATGTACCGAATGCGGCATCCATGAAAGAGATCTTCAGGTCGTAACGGAGATCGGAACCCTGCCGGGCTGCTGTTCCTGCCCTTGCCCTGCCGGAGCTAAATCCAAAGACATCCTCGAATATATCGCCAAAACTCGAAAAGATATCCTCGAATCCTGAAAATCCCTGAAAACCGTTTCCCTTCAGCCCCTCATGTCCGTATCTGTCGTAGATTTCTTTTTTTCTCGCATCGGACAGGACTTCATAAGCCTCAGCCGCTTCCTTGAATTTTTCCTCGGACGCCTTGTCTCCCGGATTCCTGTCGGGGTGATATTTCAAGGCCATCTTTCTGTAAGCAGCCTTTATCTCTTCACTAGCGGCGTTTCCGTCCACGCCAAGGGTTGAATAATAATCGTTCTTCATATTATATCGTATGGGTTCCCGTTCGATAGGTGAATTCACTGTTCGCAGGATGTACGAACGGCTCAGATAAGATAATGACTGTCTACCGGCTTGTCAAGCAAAGTACCTTAAGAAAGGTCTTGTCCCGCTATGCGCCTCAGGGCTTCTGTATATTTTCCCATCGTTTCGGCTATAACATGCTTCGGCAATTGGGGGGAGGGAGGTTTTTTGTCCCATTGTATTGAGAGAAGATAGTCTCTCAGGAATTGCTTGTCAAAACTCTTCTGCGGCCTGCCTTCCTCAAAATCATCTTCGGGCCAGAATCTTGATGAATCAGGCGTTAGGAGCTCATCTATCAGTATCAGTTCACCTTCGACTGTTCCAAATTCCATCTTCGTGTCGGCAATGATGATTCCACCCTTTTGAGCAACCTTAAGCGCTCTGTTGTAAATCCTCATGCTGATATCGATGATTCTGTCCGTCATATCATGACCGATCAAGTTTTCCATCTCTCCCTTTGAAATGGGGGCATCATGCTCCCCTTCCTCGGCCTTGGTTGAAGGCGTGAAGATAGGTTCCGGGAGTTTTGCAGATTCTTTCAGACCTCCGGGAAGGCGTATTCCTGAAACAACCCCTTCGTTGCAGTAGTCTTTCCATCCCGAGCCACTTAGGTATCCCCGTACAACGCATTCGACCGGCAGGGCGGCAGCCTTTTTGACCAGCATACTCCTTCCCCGCAGTATGTTTTTATAGGAACTGCATTCTTCGGGGAATGTATCCACATCCGTTGAGATCACATGGTTGGGTATAATGTCTTTCATCTCGTTGAACCAGAAGGTGGACATCTGTGTCAAAATCCTTCCCTTCTCAGGAACGGGGTCGGTCATGATAACATCAAAGGCGGATATTCTGTCTGTTGCGACGATAAGGAGGTCGTTTCCGACTTCATATACATCCCGTACCTTACCTCTGCTGAAGAGTTTCAACCCTTCAAGGTCTGTCTTGATCAAAGCATTATTGTCCACGGTAAATCTCCCTTTTTTATCTCAGGAACGGATTGTTCTCGCTTTCATTCTTTATGGTTGATGTCGTCATTCTTCCGTAGTTATGTCCCGGCAGTACAACGGTGTCACCGGGGAGTGTCAGCAGTTTGTTCATGATCGATTCATGCATAATCTTCCATGATCCACCCGGAAGGTCTGTCCTTCCCAAACCCTCTACGAAAAGGGTGTCGCCGGTAAACACGTACCCGGGAGTATAGAGGGACATGCCGCCCGGCGAGTGACCGGGAGTATGTATGACTTTCAGATCGATCTTTCCGACTGTAATGAGGTCACCATCCTGCACGGTAATATCCGCCGGAGGAGAGGGCTTGGCATGGAACATGCGGAGCACCGTAGATGGAGTTGAAACAAGCATGTCGGCATCGTCCTTGTGGATGATGATGTCGGCTCCCGTCAGAGCCTTCATGTCGGCATTTCCGGAGATATGATCAACGTGTCCGTGGGTGTTAACGATATATTTTATGGTTATCCCGCTGCTGTCGGCCTCCGATTTTATGCGTTCAATTTCCTCGGCGGGGTCGATTACCAATCCTTCTCCGCTTTCTCTGTCACCCACTATATAGGCGAAAACCGCCATATGGCCTACCTGTATCTGTTTTAGAAACACCTGTACCCGTCCTCTCGAATATTTTAAAGGTTCACTGCTATATTTTTTTTGATTTAAAGTCAAACTATTTCGGGTGTTCGCGGGTGGGCGCCGACCGTTAGGTGAAAGAGCCGTCGGCGTGAAATGTTATTATCTGCCCTCCTATATTATGCTCACATCTGATAGTCAGGCTCTCTGGAGAACGGTTGGTAAGAGTGACAGCAACATTGTCTGATTGTGTAAAGCCATAGTCTTCCAGACCGGCGATTGTGGCCGGAGCTCAAGCACTGCATGGGTGATCCATAAAAAAAAGAATCGCGGCCTTGTACGCGCTTTCCCCGAGCGATATGCATTCAGCCTTGTATGCGGTGTTTTTATAGGCAGTAAACTGCGGAACAGCAATAGCCGCCAGTATGCCGATGATGGCGATTACAATCATGAGTTCTATCAGCGTAAAGCCGCGGTCTGTTTTTCTCTCTGACATTGCATCTGTCTTTCTTATGTATTTAAACAATAGCATATTTAAGCTTAAAGCAAATTATATGCCAATTCCTTTCTTCGGGTGTTGTTGCCTGTAATGTTTGAAGTTAGTGTGTTATCCGGCACATCATTTAATATGTCAATTCTCATGTAAATTCGTGATATTCAGCTGATAATACGTGTTTTTTACCGGTTGCTTTCAGAAAAAGGAGTTTATGCTTTAAATTTTCTGCACGTTATGGTATAAACCACAGTGATTTCAAGGGAAGATAGCTTTGAAATCAAAGCGTTAGAAGCAGATGTAACGGATGCGAACGGTGAGCAGGGAGGTGATGGGATATGCTGGAACAAAGACCGTATATACGGGTGAAGTATTCAGATAACTCATACGATTACATTGCCGGCATCGTGCTCGACAAGCTTATACATGCAAACAAGATAAAACAGTTCTATCGTTACTCCGAGGAGAAGTGGATTACTCTAGGTGTTGATCCCATAAGGGGTATGGGTGGAATTTACACAGGTGCAGAGAGAAGAAGTATAATTTAGCTGTCTGACACGGCGCCCTGTACGGGATCTCCCTTCAACCCTATCTCGACGGCAACTTCGCGCATGCCGTTGATGGTGTCTTCGATAAGTTCGCCTATTTCAACTCCCAGCATCTCGGCGCCTTTCTGGATGATTGACCGATCAACGCCGGCCGCGAATGAGGTATTCTTCCATTTTTTTCTGACCGATTTCACACTCATGTCCATGACACTTCTTGAGGGCCGTATCAAGGCGTTTGCGGCGACGAGACCGGTCAATTCGTCAATTGCGAAAAGAGTTTTTTCCAAGATACTCTTCGGTTCCACGTCAGAGCATATTCCCCATCCATGGGATACGATGGCACGTATATATTCTTCCGGCCAGTTGTGCTCCTCGAGGATTTTCCTTGTCATGGTACAGTGCTGATCCGGGAAACGTTCATAATCGAGGTCATGAACGAGGCCGATAATCCCCCATTTATCTTCATCTTCACCATGCTTCCTCGCACAGTAGCGCATAACCCCTTCTACCGAATAGGCATGCTTGCGGAGGCTGTCGCTCTCGTTATACTCATGCAGCAGCGCGAGGGCCTCATCACGGGTAGGCATATTTTTAGTCATCACTAATCTCCCTTCCTGTGTAATACGGCTCCGAAAAAGCCATCTGTTCCGTGGCGGTGAGGAAATGTTCTGAACATCCCTCTTCCGTCCAGCATCGCGGCAGGCACGGTGGCGGGGCGGACACATTCGAAGTCAGGGTGGACGGCCAGAAATTCCCGTATGACCTCATCATTCTCCGCGGACGAAACAGTGCATGTACTGTACACCATCATTCCCGCCTTCTTCAAATACGGGACGGATCGATGCAGTATTTCTTTCTGGAGCTGAGGAAATTTTTTGATATCTCCCGGAGTGGTATTCCATTTAATCTCGGGTTTTCTCCTTAATGTCCCCATGCCGGAGCAGGGGACATCCACAAGGATCCTGTCGAACTTTCCGAGAAGATCATTGTGCGGGGCTTGTGTCGCATCGTGGACGATTGGTTCGATGATTGTTGCCCCCAATCTGAGAGACAGGGCCTGTGACACTTCGACTTTCTTGCGGCTTATATCCATTGCCACTATCCTGCCCCTGTTCTGCATCAATTCAGCCATGTGCGTCGTCTTTATGCCTACTCCGGCGCATACATCCAGCACAATCTCCCCCGGTCTCGGATCTAAAAGGATGGATATCAACTGGGAAGCCTCGTCCTGAATCTGCATATACCCCTCTTCGTGTAACCGCATCTTGCCGATATATTCTGACAGACCTGAGATGGCAATGCTGTCGGGTGAGTATTGTGTGGGCGTCGCAGCGCAGCCGCAATCTTCGAGCATTTCGATCAGATCGGGCCGGGTGGTCTTCAGCCTGTTCGTCCTGATCGTCAGGGGAGGTATTTCATTGTTGTTTTTACATAGCGCAAGCGCATCTTCAACACCAAGTTCTCTTGCCCACATCTCCACAATCCATAGTGGGTGCGAATGTAATACAGAGATGTGCAGCAGTGGGTCTTCCTCAAAGAGAGGATAGGGTATCTTGTCCATCCTTCTCGCCGCGTTTCGAAGGATTGCATTAACCAGGTTTGAACGTCCGGGATACAGCTTCTTCGTCATCTTGACAGCTTCGTCCGTTGCGGCATACGCCGGCACCCGGTCCGCAAACAGTATCTGATAGAGCGCCACTCTCAGGATATTGCGTATCCCCGGTTCCATGGTTTCGAAGTCTCCCGTGTATAGTGCGCGTATAATCCAATCCAGTCGGTTTCTGTGGCGGAGAGTCCCGTAGACAAGCTGGGTCAAAAGCCCCCTGTCCTGTGTGTTGGCAAGGATGTCCCTTGAAAGGTATGCATCCAGAAGAGGCTGTGCAAAGGCCCTTTCCGTCTCTATTCTGTTCAAAATCTGAACAGATAGGTTACGTGGAGTATTCTTTATCAAGTGAGATATCTTTCAAGGTCTCCTATTCAAGCATATCATCCGGCAAGAGACGATATCCCCGCAGGAAGTCTTCGATAAACACCCTTTTTTTACCTTCAAGCTGCACGTCTTTGAGATATGCATGTCCGTCCCTTGTGGCCACCTGCAGTCCCGCTTCCATCAGCTTTCCCGGTGTCCCCGGCGCTTTTTCACCCGAAGACTTCTCTTTCCCTGTCACAGCGTAGAATATCTTCAATTTCTTTTCCCTGAGAAAGGAATATGCGCCGGGACGAGAAGAAAGACCCCTGATGAGATTGACGATTTTTTCCGAATCATTGTCCCAGTTAATGAGTCCTGTGTCGGGAGTAAGACGGGGCGCGAAGGTGACGCGAGAGGTGTCCTGCGGGGTTCCGGAGATCGTGCCATCCAGTACGCCCTTCACAGCCCTGATGAGAAGCTCTGAGCCCATTGTGGACAATTTTTCATGGAGATCGTCGAATGTCTCATCGGCGCCTATATTCATTTTCTCCTGCAATAGAATATCTCCTGAATCCACTCCCTCATCCATATTCATGATGGTAACGCCCGTCTCTCTGTCTCCATTTATAATGGCCCAGTTTATAGGGGCTGCTCCCCTGTACTTCGGGAGAAGCGAAGGGTGTACATTGAGGCACCCCAGTCGGGGGAATTTGATGATTTCCTCCGGGAGTATCTGACCGAACGCGACAAGAATCACCATGTCGGGAGATATCTCTCTGAATATATCCAGAAAATCCTCGTTGCGGACACGATCAGGTTGATAGACGGGTATCCCCAGCTCCAGAGCGCAGATCTTCACCGGTGGAGCGATATATTTTTTCCCTCTGCCCTTCGGTTTGTCCGGCTGTGTGACGGCTCCAACAACATTATAACCTTTATCCACCAGGGCCTTCAGTGAGGGGATCGCGAATTCCGGTGTTCCCATAAAAAGTATGTTTGGTTTCATGACTGGTACCTTACCCTTTTTTCTTAATTTTATGTATACCCTTTTGTTGTATTTTAATCAATCCGGTCTTCCGGTACGGGTGCCTTCTTCCGATTTTGCATTTGACTACGGATGTAGATTCTAATAGGGTACCGTTGGCGGATGTCAGTATTATCAAATATTATATTTTGGTGGTTTTTGTCATGTCCGAGCAAAAAGAATCTGTAGAAGAGAGAGTATCAAATCCGGAGCTTCCATTCAAGGCGCTCCTTGACTCCGCTTATTTCGCAATTGTCGCAACGGATAGGGAAGGATATCTTGCATATATTAATGAGATTGCAAGATCTCTGCTGGATTTCAGGATGGAGGTTAAGCCCCGATCCATTCACTATTCAGAGATTGACAATGATGCCTGGCTCGACTTTAAAAAGATTATAGATACAGGGAAGCCTCAGATAGCGGTTCCTGTTGTAAATGAAACAGGCTCGTTTCTGGTCAACAGAACCCCCATCATCTGGGAGAGAGAACTGGTGGGGGTAATGAGCGTATTCCACGACAAGGAAGAGTACGAGAAAATATCTCAGCACCTGTCCAGATACCAGGCCCTCGTGCGTGAGGTCGAGGCAATCATCTGTTCTTCATATGATGGAATATATGTGACCGACGCTGAGGCTAATACGATACGGGTAAACAGGGCGTACGAAAATATCACAGGTATTAAGGCCCCGGAAGTGCTGGGGCGGAATATGCGAGACCTTGTAGATGAGGGTTATTTCAGTGAGAGCGTTACCCTGAAAGTCCTGGAGGAGAAAAAGACGGTAACCCTCTCGCAGAAGTTGAAGATTGGGAAGCATGTACTGGTAACAGGCAATCCGTTTTTTGATGATAAAGGCACGATCAAGATGG
>CAZOHQ010000035.1:0-11429 GCA_964579455.1 uncultured Syntrophaceae bacterium
CCGTATTAGGCATTTTTGTCATTTATCCGTTCGCGGCAAACAACTACTACACCGATGTAGCGTTCTTCTTCGGTATCTATGCCCTTCTCGGCCTGAGTCTCAATATCGTTCTGGGTGAAGTCGGATTGTTCGACCTCGGTCATGCCGGCTTCTATGCCATTGGCGCATATACCACAGCTATCCTCAACACCAAATTCGGCATTCCCATCCTTGTCCTTCTTCCCGTAAGCGCCATTGCCGCGGCGCTTTTTGCCTATCTGGTCTGCTCACCCATAATCCACCTCCGTGGCGATTATCTGTGCATCGTCACCATCGGCATGGGAGAAATTGTGCGGTTGTCCCTTATCAACAATCCCTTTGATCTTACGGGCGGTCCAAATGGTGTATTCGGGATAGATTTTCCCTCTCTGGGCAGCTTTTTTGTGATTGATTCCTCGATCGAGTACTACTTTTTTATCTGGATCGTTGTTGGTTTCAGCATCCTGTCCCTTATAAGACTCCAGAACTCACGCATCGGTCGCGCGTGGAACTGCATCCGTGAAGATGAAGTGGCGGCAAACGCCAACGGAATTAACGTCCGACACTACAAACTGCTTGCCTTTGTGCTGGGCGCGGCCATGGCTGGAATCGCGGGAAATATTTACGCGAGTAAGCTCATGTGCGTATCTCCTGAGAGTTTTTCTTTCATGGAATCATGCTTGATGTTCTGCATCGTTCTTATCGGGGGAATGGGTTCAATCCCCGGTGTCCTTATAGGCGCAGCGGTCATAAGCCTCTTTCCCGAAATTTTCCGCCCCTTCGCCATGTACAGGATGCTCATATTCGGGACGGTTATGATCCTTATGATGATGTTCAGACCCGGAGGCGTCTGGCCTCGCAAGAGGGGGGGAGCGAACATTAAATCCATCCTGAAAACGCGGAGAAAAAATGGCTGAGGCAGATCTTCGAACCACAGACAGGGTAATCCTGGAAACCCGTAAGCTCACGAAGGTCTTTGGAGGCCTGACCGCCGTCAACAACTTTGATTCACAGGTCCGTGAAGGGGAGATATGCAGCCTCATAGGCCCCAACGGGGCGGGTAAAACCACGGTATTCAACGTAGTCACCGGAATTTACACGCCCGAGGGGGGGAGTGTGGTCTTCAACGGTAAGGATATAACGGGACAGAAACCTTACCAGATCGTTTCCGGCGGAATTGCACGTACATTTCAGAATATACGTCTGTTCCCCAATATGACCTGCCTGGAAAACATCATGGCGGGTCAGCATTGCCGCGGTTCAGCAGGGATGTGGGGATCGATCTTCAGAACATCCAGTCAGAAAAAGGAAGAGCGACATATACGGGAAGTGGCAGAGTCTCGAATTCGTCAGGTCGGCCTGTGGGAATCCCGTGATGAACTTGCAAAAAACATAGCATACGGCAGCCAGCGTATGCTGGAAATCGCCCGCGCGCTGGCGACAGAACCCGGTCTGCTGGCCCTGGATGAACCGAGCAGCGGGCTGAATCCGAGCGAGACGGAAGAGTTGATGGTTTTTCTCAAAAATCTGGCGAAAGAAAATTTCAGCATATTCCTCATAGAGCACGACATGAACCTTGTAATGGGTATTTCCGACTGGGTCATCGTGATGGACGAAGGGGCCAGAATCGCGGAAGGCCGACCGGAGACGGTCTACCACAACCCCAAGGTGATCGAGGCCTACCTCGGTTATGATGACGACGGAGAGAGCTGACGTGAAACCACTTCTCATAATTGACAACCTGCATATCTCTTACGGTTCGATAGAGGCCCTGAAGGGGGTTTCCATCTATCTTGACGAGGGAGAAATCGTAACCGTTCTGGGTGCAAACGGGGCGGGGAAATCGACCCTGCTCAATGCAATCTCCGGGCTCCTCCCCATCGGCGAAGGTACCGTTACATTTGAAGGTGAGGAATTAAACCCCATTCCAGCGTTTGAGATCGTTCAGAAGGGCATCTCTCAATCACCCGAGGGACGCAAGGTATTTTCCACTCTGACCGTAGAGGAAAACCTGAATCTGGGAGCCTACACCAAAAGGAAGGAAAAAGGGGCAATGGCCGAGGCACGAGAACGCGTCTTCTCTCTTTTCCCGATCTTACTGAAAAGGAGGCGCCAGATGGCGGGCACACTGTCGGGTGGAGAACAACAGATGCTGGCCATAGGACGCGCTCTCATGAGTTCTCCGCGCGTTCTGCTGCTTGACGAACCATCTCTGGGGCTGGCGCCGATTCTGGTAAGCCAGATATTCAAGATTATACACGCAATAAATGATCAAGGCACCTCAATACTGCTGGTTGAACAGAACGCGAAAAGAGCAATAGACATCGCTCACAGGGGACATGTCCTCGAAAACGGTCGTCTATCCATAAGCGGATCATCACAGGAACTGAAATCGAACAAAAAGATCCAGGAGGCATACCTGGGCGGAGCAGCGCTGAAGAAATAGAAACAGCAACGCCCCTTTCCCGCATGGAATATGCAGCATGGCGTCCTGTCTTCCGTAAAAACCCCGGAACATGTTGCCCTCTTATTTCCCCTGCCCTCACTGACGGAACGTTTCCTCTGCAACGCGATTTTTAGGTATTGACAATTACAGACAGTGTGCTTTAATCAGAATCAGATACATTCTATGAATATAGTAAGCAGTACAATGTCTTATGAGACAAGAATAGAATGAGTAAAAACACTGAAACTGCTAAATATGGCACTATCCGCTGTCACTGTTTGGTCTTCGCGATAGGGGAGTAATCAACCGATTAACCCGGGATACTTGCACAACGGGACATTGAAGCATAGGGAGGTGTATTATGTCCGAAAAAATATTGATTCCACTGGATGGTTCTACATTAGGCGAGGCGGCCCTGCGCTACATTGAGGAAAGGGTGTCTGAACCGGCACTGGGAGAGAAGACAGAAGTTGTTCTCTTCCAGGTCATTACATCATTGACTCATACTATTGCTGCCGGAGAGACGGCTGTTGAGGTTCCCTATACTGAGGAAGAGCTGGAGCACATAATGAAAAGGACCATGGATTACCTCAATGAAGCCGGTGAAGGTCTGAGGAGTAAAGGGGTCATTGTGAAATGTGAAGCGGTGTTCGGCACTTCCTCGGCTAACGAAATTATTAAGGCTGAAGAAGAAGTCGGGGCTGACCTGGTGGCCATGTCTACACACGGACGACATGGTCTTTCCCGATTGGCTTTCGGCAGTGTCACTGACAAAGTATTGCGAGGAGGGAAGGTACCCGTATTAATGGTGAGAATGCCTAAGATGGCTGAATAAGATTTGCATAATCCGTTTGTGTCATCGCGAGGGACGACATCGATGTACCCGGCACATTATCCCCGCGTCTTTTTACCCTTCCTCGACGCGATGATAATGGCGGTAAATATGAGCATCATTCCCATGAGTTGAAATGTGCTCACCGTTTCGCCGAAGAAGAGGTATGCCAGGATCGTGGCACCGATTGCCTCTCCAAGAATCGATATCGCGATCATACCCGCCCTCAGGTGCTCCAGTGCCCAGTTGATGGAAGTATGTCCCACGAGCTGCGGGACAATAGCCAGCAGTATCATATACATATAGGAAGAAGGTCTGTATCCGGTTAGAGATGTGCCCATGGCAAGGGATGTCGCTATCAGAAACAGGGCACTCGCTGTGAACACAATAGTAATATATGTCAGTATGTCAAGATGTTCTCTTACCCTGCTGCCTGTTAACAGATACGCGCTCCCCATCACCGCCCCCATCAGGGCAAGGACATCGCCAGTCAGCGCTTTTTTATCAAGCAGAACAAGAGCATGAAGTCCACTGTCTCCCACCGCTATCACGATACTGCCAAGAAGACACAGGATAGTCCCGATTATAATCTCTGCGTGCTGCCTCTCTTTCAGCAAGAAATAGGAAAAAAGGCCGACAAATATGGGATTCGTGGTAACAAGTACTACACTGCTCGCAACCGACGTATATTTCAGGGACGTTGTCCAGAATATAAAATGCAGCCCCAGAAACACTCCCCCCGCAAGAGAAAGCACCATATCTCTCCTGGATACGGTCCTGAATGAAACACCTTTGATCCAGGAGAACACAAGCAGGATAACGGACGCAATACAGAGCCTGTATGTGGCTATCATGATCGCCGGAACATCATCACAAAATCGTATGAATATTGCGGCAAATGATATGGAGACTATGCCGACAAACAGTATCGCTACGGTTCGAATCATTGTATCCTCCAAGACACCATACCATCCTCAATAAATCGGAACATTCAACCGGCATATGGATCGACAACCCGACAAAGACATGTATAATACTATAATCATTTATCTATTTTCTTAATTCTTTATTCTTGAATCAACCAAAAAAAAATTGACTTTAAATTTATGAAGGAGTAGTAAAAACTGTATGTGGGTATATATCAGAAAGAATTGTTGTTTGCAGATTTTCATGTCGTAGAGTGGTTGTTTCTTTCACCATAAGATCTGTTCATGACGGCGTGGTTATCAATACCATGCCACGTATAAAGAGGTAATTTGTTTGTTTATTTTTTAACTGCTTAACCATTAGCAAAGGAGGTATGAAATGACAACAGTAATTATCGTTATCGGTTTTTTACTCTACTTAATTTTGTATTTCACCTACGGCAAGAAGTTAGAGCGGGATGTCGTCATGGCCTCGGATAACAACGAGGCTCCATCCAAGCGCCTCTATGACGGGGTGGATTACATCTCGGCAAGGAGAGAGGTTCTCTTCGGACACCATTTCGCGTCGATTGCCGGCGCAGCCCCGATAATCGGTCCCGCACTGGCAATATGCTGGGGCTGGCTCCCGGGTTTGCTCTGGGTATGGTTTGGCAACATATTCATCGGTGCCGTTCATGACTACCTGGCCCTGATGGCATCAGTCCGTTACGACGGGAAATCGATCCAGTTCGTCGCAACCGATTTGATAGGGAAGAGAACAGGGACGGCGTTTTACTGGATCGTCTTTTTCCTCCTCATCCTGGTCGTGGCCGCTTTCGGAGCCATCGTCGGCAAGATGCTCGTCAAAACCCCAGAGATCGGCTCGGCATTTGTCTGGATGATGGTAGCCGCCATTATCCTGGGCATCCTGCTGTATCGCGTCAAGATGAATTTTACACTCGCAACCATCATCGGCATCGTTATGCTGATTTGTTCCATTTGGTTGGGGTCGTTGAAGGGAATCACGCTGAGCTACAATGGCTGGATGTTTGCAATCTTCCTTTACATCGTTATTGCCGCCGCCATCCCCGTTAATGTCCTGCTGCAGCCAAGGGATTACCTGAATTCGTTTCTGCTTTACGCAGGGCTTTTGATCGGCTTTACCGCCGCTGTCTTTGCCTTCAGGGGATTTGAGATTCCCGCCTTTTCAACCTTCTCTCCGGTCCTCCTGGGAGGCAAAGCAACGCCGTTCTGGCCGGCGATTCCCCTGATTATAGCCTGCGGTTCACTTTCTGGGTTCCACTCTCTGGTCGCTTCGGGTACCACCTCCAAGCAGCTCACCAAAGAGAGTGATGGTCTGTTCATTGGCTACGGCGCAATGTTCACCGAGGGTTTCCTCTCCACGATCGTTATCGTCGCCATAGCCGGTTTCGGATATACGGCGCTTCAGAACGCAGGCGTAACAACCGAGACATTGAATTTTGGCAACTGGGGAACCATGTTTACAAAGGCATCTGGATCTGCCAAATTGTCCGCAGCAAATCTCTTTGTGCAGTCCTACGCCGACATGGTCAGCGCGACATGGCTGGGGTTTCTCCCGACCAAGATTGTAAAGGTCATCGCCGGGATGTGGGTTGCATCCTTCGCCATGACTACCTTGGATACTACGAACCGTCTGGCGCGCTATTGTCTATCCGAAATGGCTGCTCCGCTGAAAAACAGCTCTTCCGGACTGTATAACGCCATGACCAACCGCTGGATCGCCTCCGTTGTTCCGGCGGCAATTGGAATCTGGCTGGCTGCAAGCGGTAACTGGCTCATCATCTGGGGTTCCTTCGGAGCTGCAAACCAGTTAATCGCATCTATCGCCCTTATGACGGGCGCCGCCTTTGCGGCCAAGAAGTTGAAATCAAGCTTCGCCAATGCGGCCGTTATCCCGGCCTACCTCCTCTGGATCACCGTGACCTGCGCTATTCTGTGGTTCATCATTGTAGTTCAGCCGGGCGCCATCGCGGCGAAGCCGGTCCCCGGATGGACCGTCATGGTCATACTGTGCGTGATGTTGGTCCTGAACTTCCTGTTTATCTGGGACTTCATCAAATCGAAGGCATACAAGGTTGATTGATATCTTCTTACAACTCTAACCTGTTACCGGTGCACGGTTTTAAACCGTGCACCGGTTTAACCAAGCACAATCTGTGAAGCATTCTCATGGGTCTACTTCCCGAATTTTTCAAACGCATACTCTCCGATTTCGACACAACTCACCGGGAAAGTGCCTCCGCCCTCACAGGTGTTGAGGTGAAGGAGCTGGAGAATATCTTTGCATTGTTACTTCTGGGGTCTTTCATAGGGCTCCCCTCCCCCCCTTCCTTCCTGGCGGTTGAGCTCCTGCCCTTCATGGAACGAGAGTTGAAAGTCCTGAACAGCCGGGCACGAGACGCGGGGGACATGCTGGCGGAGATGGTCGGAACCATAGGTATTAGCTGAATGAAGATACTCTTTTTTACAGGAAAGGGCGGCGTCGGGAAATCCACCATGGCTGCGGCTGCGGCATGGCAGCTCTCCCAGAAGGCCCGCGTCCTGATCGTCTCTCTGGATCCGGCGCACAACCTCGGTGATATCTTCGGGGTCGTCATCAGAAACGGAAAAAAGAAATTCACTAAAACGCTCTCTTTGAGCGAGGTAAACCTGCAAAAATTGTCACGGGAATACCTTGAAAAGGAGACCGATGTCCTTTCCAGCACATACAGTTATCTGAAGACACTGAACCTCGACAGCTATTTTTCCATACTCAAGTACTCTCCCGGCATAGAAGAATATGCCCTCCTGACGAGCATTGAAAAGACCATACGGGATGAAACCGGGTTCGACTATATCATCTTCGATACCCCCCCGACGGGGTTGACGCTCAGATTTCTCGCCCTGCCGAAGGTGACCATCACCTGGATCGAGCGCCTGATACAGATACGACGTAAGATCCTTGAAAAGCGCTACACCATCCACCGGATCAGGGGGACATTAAGCTCGGAAGAGACCGTCCTTGACTATAAAGAGGCGGACGACGACATCCTGAAACGGTTGTGGAAACTGAGCGACAATTATCATGCCCTAGACGGGGCGCTCCGCGGCAGCGACTGTCATGTCGTAGTGGTATTCAACCCTGACATACTCTCGCTCAAGGAATCGAAACGGCTGCTCGAAGGCCTCAGCGACCTGGGACTTCCCTTGCGCCTACTCATAGACAACAAGGTAACCGAAGAAAATGAGAAAATGGCAACATATGTTGAAAAACAGATGAAAGGAATGGCGAAGGATATCCCCCTTGAGCGCGTACAGCTGGCAAAGACTCTCCTTGACGGGAGGGAGGGCACCCTGTATGATGTACCTGAAAGTATTATTCCCGACTCCTGGTAACTGTTAAATCTATGTTCAAATACGAGCACATTGTAACGCAACCCATCTTTTTTCTCTTTGTCGCTTTTTCATTTCTCCTGACGTTCGGCTATTTCTGGGGGAGGAGACACAACAAGGGGATAGTTCTCAGCGCCTTTAACGATCTCATGGAGGTGTTCCATCCCGATGATCAGACTTTTACCAACATCGGAGGGGCAATCGGGTACCATGCAAATCTCTTCATCAGAAAGAAGGGTGCGTTCCTGTCGCGCGTTGATGCCACCATTACGATGCTTCCACGGCATTCATGGCTTTATTTTCCCATATCAAAACTCATAAGGAAATATGACAGATTATTTATAGAACTGTATGTCAAGCACAAACCAGAGGAGGAATGTCACCTCATAGAAACACAATATTCTCGATTTGCCGGCGCAAAGATTGCCGGCGCAGGGCGTTTAAACACAGAAACAGTAACATGGGGAGCTTATACCTTTCACCTGTATTACGAGACCCTTCAAACTCATACCCGCTTGATGGATTTTATCAATCGAAACCCCGAACCGGGCATTATCAGACATATTGCGATTGTTCCCGACCAGAAAAAGTGTTTCGTCTTCATGATACCCCGAAAGGGGCAAGTGGCACGGTATCTGGCTCCGGTCTATCGGTGGCTTCCCTCTGTTGTCAAAAAATCGTAAAAACTTTTTTTAATGAAAGGAGATTGATCGTATGGACATGCTATCAGGAAACGAACTGAAGTCCTTGATGCAGAAACAACTTGGAATATGTGTTTCCATCTATATGCCTGCGATTAGAAAGGGGGCTGAAACACAGCAGAATCAGATACGATACAAAAACCTGCTTCGTGATGCCGAAGATCGCTTACTCTCAAGTGAATTGCGACCATCGGAGATAAAGGACATGCTTGCTCCCGCGCAGGAAATGTCAGGCAATATGCCCTTCTGGCAGAACCAGAGTGACGGGCTTGCCGTATTCCTGTCACCTGATTCATTCAGATATTACCGGCTGCCGAAAAGCTTCGAAGAACTGGTTGTTGTAACTGATCGCTTTCACATTAAACCACTCATACCGGCGCTGGCCTCTGACACGGAATTCTATATCCTGGCAATCAGCCAGAAGAATGTACGGCCGTTGAGGTGTTCGCTGCAACATGTACAAGAAATGGACATTACAGGAATCCCGGAGAACCTTGATGATGCGCTGAATCTTGATGATTTCGAGAAACGCCTTCAGCGCCACACGGGCTCCGAAGATATGAAGGCAAATCTCCTTCAGTATTTTCAGCATGTTGACAGAGGTTTGCGTGAACTCTTGAAAGACAAGAAGGTGCCCCTCATATTCGCGGGGGTAGATTATCTTCTCCCCATATACAGGGAGGCAAACACCTATCCCCACCTCACAGATAGAGGGATATCGGGAAATCCGGAAGGATTGAGTGCGGACAAACTGCGCGATATGGCGCGGCCGATTGTGGAGGGCTTCCTCGAAGCAAAGAGAGCCGATGCCCTGTCACAGTACAGGCAGAACACCGGAACCGGCCTCACCTCCAACGACCTCAAAGAAATCGTCCAGGCAGCTTACCATGGACGCGTCGGCATACTTTTCGTCTCTGTTGGTGTACAGCAGTGGGGAACATTTGACTCCGCCACAAGTGAAGTCAAACTGGACACAGAAGCCGGATCGGGCAATGAAGACCTGCTGGATCTTGCTGCCATCCAAACCATACTGAACGGCGGAACGGTATATGCCATGGACTACGATAAAATCCCGATCGATTCAGCAGTTGCCGCCATCTTCCGCTATTGATTGAAGCTCCCCGCGGGAGGAGATTTTCTTCCCGCGGATCGATTGAGGGCACGGCCGCGTGCACACCCATGGAGGAAATGTACAATAGAAGAGATACCGGATACAGACTGTAAAAAGCCCGCCATAGACTATCCCTGCCGGTGGGTCTATAAAATAATAGGCTCCGACAGCAGCGAATTGGAAAAGGCCATAGAAGAAATCGTCAGGGGGTATGATTACACTATCACACCGTCCAACATCAGCAAGACAGGCAGGTACCGCAGCCTGACCCTCGAAGTGCTGGTTGATGGTGAAGGATGCCGCACAGGGATATATGATACATTGAGGAATCATCCCGCGGTAAAGATGGTCTTATAACCGCTCCAGTAAACCCACAGAAAAAGCCAGGAGAAACTGTCCCGTGTAGTACAGAGGCAAGCCCATAAGACGGTTAGAGAACTCCTCTTTCACAAAGCGGTGACGCGCCAGGAAAAGATCGGAGAGATAAAATAACAGCGCGCCGGCAAAGATCATGATCCTTCCTGATCCGGCCAGAGAGCAATCCCTAAAAATTGACCACGCCCCTGCCAGCATAACGGAAATAACGATCATGTAGAATATAACCGGTATCTTCATGCGCCCCAGGTACGTCCTCAGCCGGAAATAGACCAGACACCCGACCGCAATAATTATCAGAGATCCCACCCCACCCCATTGCCCAATCTCTGTTACACGCAAAAAACCGACAATGTAGAGCACGTGCCCGGTCAGAAAAACCACCAGTCCCGCGAGAAACATCCCCTTCTGGGGCAGGGCCAGAAAAACATCTCCCAGCAGACAGAATATCAAACCGGCGAGGATAAAGTGATAATATCCGCTGATAAGGTGCGGCTGGACAAGAACCGCTACCACAAACAGGGATGAAAGAGCCGTCTTGGCCAGCAGGGCGCTCCTTTGGTTATCCTCTTTTATATGATAGAGAAGCACAGCAAGCAGAGTGGTCGCTATGACAATGATTATACCGTTTCCCATATCCCCCCTCCCACACAGTTATCCGTGTTTTTCATCCGGAGATGATCCTTTTCCGATAATCCGGCGATACCCATCAGGATCGGTATCCTCCTCCGTATTGACGACAAGTATCCGGGCATTATCAGGTAGATGCAACTTTTCACCCAGAAAATCGGGCATCGCGGTACAGAGCGCGATAAGGGCGGCAAGCCCCGCGGCCCCGGATTCACCTGACACAACACCCTCAACGGCAAGACGCCTCATCGCCTCTTCTGCCCAATGATCTTTCATGGAAATAAAGGCGTCAAACCGGTCGCGTACCGACGGCCATGCGGTCATGGACGGTGTCTCACAATTCAACCCGGCCATTATGGTGCCTGCCCCGGATGAAACGGAGCGTGGCAGACCATCTCCGGCCTGTGCGGATCGAAAGAGACAATCAGCGGCCTGCGGTTCAGCGCAGACCAGTCGGACACCATCCGGCGGGTTGTTGAAGAATTGAGCCGCCGCAGAAGCAAAGGCGCCGACACCCGCCTGTATAAAGACAATATCCGGGGGATCATCGCCCTCTTTTTCAAGCTGATCAGACACCTCCCGGAATATTGTGAGATAACCCTGCTGGATATAGCGTGGGATCTGGGTGTAACCGGGATAGGCGGTATCGGCTATGATCATGCGCTCATCTTGACCTTCTACCGCCGCACGTCTCACGGCATCATCATACCCCCCATCGACTACAACAACCTGAGCCCCCTCCGCCCTGATCGCTTCGATTCGCGCAGGCACCGTTCCTTCCGGAACATAGATAACGGCGGGTCTTCCAAGCAATCGCGCAATCCAGGCGACAGCCCGACCATGGTTGCCGTCGGTCGCGCAGGAAAAGGTTATGCCGTCCGCCATCTCGCGCCCCCTCTCTCCGACAAACTCCTCCGGCTCAAGGCGGCCACCACTGAGATCATGAAGCGCGCGATATACGGCATAGGATGCTCCCAGCGCCTTGAATGCCTTCAGA
>CAZOHQ010000036.1:0-5567 GCA_964579455.1 uncultured Syntrophaceae bacterium
GCAACGATCCTTTTTATTCACCCCCTTGGGTAACATTTAATATGAGGCAATTCGTTCCGGCATTTCATATTGACCGATACCCTCCCAGGCGGTTATAATGATAACCGCTCAGCAATACAGAGCAAGACATATGTTAGGGCGTATTGAATGGGGCCAATAGACACCGTACTGGTCCTGATCATCGTCGTCTTTACCCTCATCTTCATTTCCGAGACGCTGCGCGTCGGTGTCTGTTGTCTTTTTAAATAGAACGGATGACATTTCATGACTATGCAGATGGCCCTTGTTTTTCTGATCCTTGGCGTGACGGTGCTGCTCTTCGTCACTGATGCGCTGCGGGTGGATATCGTGGCCATTCTGGTGATGGTCACCCTCCCCTGGCTGGGACTCGTCGAGCCGGCGGAGGCCTTCTCGGGACTCGCCAGCAACGCCGTTGTGGCGGTGATCGCCGTCATGATCCTGGGGTACGGCGTGGATCGTTCCGGCGCCATCAACCGGCTCGTACAGCCCGTCATCTCTGCCGCACGCTCCGATGAAAAACGGCTGATCGGTCTGGTCACCGTGACCGTAGGCCTGATTTCCTCCTTTATGCAGAACATAGGGGCCGCCGCACTTTTCCTTCCCGCCATGCTGAGGATTTCCAAAAGTACGGGAATGCCTGCATCGCGCCTTCTGATGCCCATGGGGTTCGCGGTCATCCTTGGGGGCAACCTGAGCATGGTCGGATCAACCCCTCTTCTTATCCTGAACGATCTGCTGAGGCAGGGCAAATACCACGATTTCGGTCTTTTCAGTGTCACCCCCGTGGGGATTGCCCTCCTCGCCGCCGGTGTGATTTATTTCCTCCTTTTCGGCAACTATGTCCTCCCCGGCATCAAGGAACGGGCAAAAAAGCCGATCAGCACGCAGCTGAAACTGATCGAGACGTGGCATCTGCCCACAACCATCTACCACTGCGCCATTCCGGCAAAGAGCCCTCTGGCGGGAAAAACCAGGGGCGAAGTACAGATGAAAGCGAAGTATCGCTTGAACCTGCTCGCCCTCGCACAGGGCGAAGATGTACTCTATGCCCCATGGCGGCAGACCCCATTTGCTGCGGGGCAGCGTCTGGCGCTCTTGGGAGACCGGGATGACCTGAACCAATTCGTTACCGACTACGGCCTGATGTACAGGGAAGACACAACGCCTTTTGAAGACCTGGAAACAACGAGACAGGCCGGTTTTGCCGAACTGGTCATCCCCGTCAGAGCGCCCCTTATCGGCAAAACACTGCGCGAGATAGCCCTCCGCAAGACCTACGGCGTTGAGCCGATCATGCTCCTCAGCGGTGAACGAGAGGAGCGAGAAAATTTTTCCGACGAGCCCCTCCAGCCGGGAACCGCTCTGATCGTTCACGGCCGGTGGCAACAGATCAAGGCCATGGCGGATAACACCAATTTCGTTCTTGTCACTCCTGTCGAAGCGGCGGAGGCAACACCGAAACAACGGCCGGTTACCGCACTGGTCTGCTTCGCCGGGGCAATCATACTTGCTGTTTCCGGTCTTCCGATTGCGCTCGGCCTCCTGACGGGAGCCTTGGCCATGATCCTCCTCCGGATTGTACCAATCGATGAGGCCTACCGAGCCGTTGACTGGCGAACCGTCTTTCTCCTGGCGGGTCTGATTCCCCTCGGTATCGCCATGGACCATACCGGTGCCGCCCGGTACGTGGCCATCCAGATAATGCATGTACTGGAGGGGGGGCACACCATCACTATCCTTTTCGTCGTCGGCCTCCTCGCCACTTTTCTTTCACTCGTCATATCGAATGTGGCCGCTACGATCCTCCTGGTACCTATGGCGATGGTCATGGCCGATCTGACCGGCATCAACCCCCGCGGTCTGGCGCTCCTGGTCGCCATCTGCGCCTCCAACTCCTTTCTACTCCCGACACACCAGGTCAACGCCCTGTTGATGTCCCCCGGGGGATACAAAACGGCCGATTTCATGCGGGCGGGCAGCGGAATAACTATTATTTACCTGACCATTTCGGTGTTCTTCGTGTATGTATTGTATGTCTGATGGCAGATATGTGCACAAGAGAATAACGGACTACCCCATTATCTGAGAGGAAGGGAGGAAAAAAACATGGCACTGATAACCATTACAACGGGAATCGGCTGTTCCGGGCCGGAGATCGCTCGCCGCGTGGCCGATGGGTTGGGAACACCGCTTTATGACGATGAACAACTCCGGGAGGAATCCATCGCAATGGGTCTCTCTCCCAAGGAGCTGAAAAGTCTCGACGAGAAGGCGCCAGGCTTTTTCAGCCGCGTCCTTGAGCTTCGGCCCCAGTCGTACCTTGAACTCCTCGAAGCTGTCGTCTATGAAATCTCCCACCGGGGCGAGGGGGTCATTATCGGGCACGGCGCGCAGTTTCTCCTCCGTGCTTTTGGATGCGCCCTCCACGTCCGTATCTATTCATCGGACGAAACCCGCCTGGAAGACCTTATCTCCTCCTACAAGATCAGCCGGGGAACCGCCGCAAAAACCATCCGTGACGACGACAGCACCAAAAAGGGATTCATGCACTATGCCTTCGATATGGACTGGGATGACCCGGCGCTCTATGATCTGATCATAAACAAAGACAAGCTCGGCATTGAGGCCGCCTCCGACTTGTTGATCTCCGTCGCCAGGTCAGAAATCATCGACACCTGCAGCCTCCAGGCCATGGAAACGATGAAACGGTTCGGCCTGAAGAAGCTGGTTGAAACATCGGTCAAGAAGACAAGCCTCGGCGCAAAAAATATGCACGTCGAGGTTCCCGAAACGGGCGTCGTTGTTCTCACCGGCCTCATCAATCCTCTGGAGTCGAAAGACGTCCTGCTCGCTGCCGTAAGGGCGGTCCCCGGGGTCACCGAAGTTCGGGAAGAGCTGGCACCGGAGAAAATACACGACATATAGGGTAGAAACGTCTGGTTTATTTGTGAATCACGTATTCAGCCGCTCTGCCATAGATGAGAATCCCTTAATACTCTTTGGTTCTATTGTATCGCTACTTCTCTACCATTTCATAAAAGCACACGTTTGATTCTTATCTGGCGACATTGCTTAAATACCTTGACAGGGAACAAGCCACGTAATAATTACTCCAAGTTATAAAAATCAACGCACATAAGCCGCATATGAAAAAGATACTGGTTGTTGACGATGAATTAAACATGCTTCTTGTTTTGGAGGCCATGCTTAAGAAGGAAAAATACGAGGTTGCCACGGCATCCGATGGTCTTGAAGCGCTCGCAATTCTCAAAGATGATGATGTGGCCGTCGTTGTTACAGATCTAAAAATGCCTAAACTTGATGGCCTCGGCCTTTTGAGTAAGATAGAGAACGATTACCCCTCAATTCCGGTGATTATCATTACCGCTCACGGCACGATAACAACTGCGGTAGAAGCACTGAAAAAGGGGGCATTCGACTATATTACAAAACCCTTTGATCAGGATGACCTGAAAAACGTTATCAGCAAGGCATTCAAAACCAGGGCCTTGAATGAAAACGAACCGGCACTCTCATCCGATGAAATAGACCGCCATGATATTATAGGCTCCAGCGAAAGCATGGTGGAGATGTATGATCTTATTGGAAAAGTAGCTCCTACGCCCACGACAGTCCTGATTACCGGTGAAACAGGCACCGGGAAGGAACTCTTCGCCCACGCAATTCACAGAAACAGCCCCCGCAGAGACAATCCCTTTATTAAAATCAATTGTGCGGCTATCGCAGAAAATCTACTGGAGAGTGAGTTTTTCGGCTTTGAAAAGGGGGCCTTTACGGGTGCCGTTCACAGAAAACCCGGCAGGTTCGAACTGGCCCATAAGGGCACCCTGTTTCTTGATGAAATCGGAGATCTGCCAAAGGATATGCAGGTAAAAATTCTCAGAGTTATCCAGGATCAGGAATTTGAAAGGGTGGGCGGACTCCGGACAATAAAAGTTGATGTAAGGCTTATTGCGGCTACAAACAAAACCCTCCTGGAGGAAGTGGGGGAGGGAAGGTTCAGGGAGGATCTGTATTACAGACTGAACGTATTTCCTATAGATATCCCCCCGCTGAGAGAAAGAAGGGGAGATATAGGTCCCCTTGCCGATTTTTTCCTCAAAAAATTCAACGAAAAACTTAACCACAAGATAGATCATATCGATCCGAAGGCGCAAGAGTTCTTTACACACTACGGCTGGCCGGGAAACATCAGAGAACTGGAAAACCTTATGGAAAGACTGGTGTTGCTGGCCACAGGCGATACCATAACCCTTGAAGATATTCCTGCGGAGATTCGATTTTCCGCCGCGGCTGAAACGTCCGACAGGACCGCCGAGCCCAAAAGGTCTTTCAAAAATATTCTGAAAGAAAAAACGGAGCGACTTGAAAAGGACATGATCATGAAGGTCTTGGAGGAATGCAACGGAAATGTCAGCAAAGCTGCCCTGCAGTTTGGTCTCAGCAGGAAGGGGCTTCAGCTGAAAATGGCAAAATACAATCTGCGAAGGCAGGATTTTTAATTAAAAAAGAAGAATGGCATGCCGGCATGCCATGTGACAATCTTTCAAAAAAGGTCACTATACCTATTTTAACGGCTTTGCCTCGTAATCACTCGAAACTACAATATCGGCCTGCCCCCTCAATCCCTGTATGATCCCATGTTCTATCTCCAGAACCTTCAGAATGAAGTCAAAATCCTGATCAGGATCACGGGCCAGATTTCTTTCCTTCACAGCGGCTATCCGTTTCCGGTAATCCGATTCAAGAAAGATTTTCATGGTTGCGTTCTTCAGGGCCAGACCATAGGTCAGATCAACAAGGACAACATCCACCCCGACAAGTGAAATCGGCACACGCTCATATCTCCTCGAACCCAGCCGCCTGCAATCGGATGGCACAAAGATCTCATGTACTCTTTTGTCAGCGGCATTTCCCAGTATGGAATCCAGGCGTTCCAGATCCACTTCGCCCGGGCCCACATACTGTTGCAATGTTCCCTCGGAAAATGCCTCAAGGCGCGCCCGGTGGTTCGCCTCCGGCGCTAGTTTGAAAAAGGAATCCCCCGCTATCGTGACACCCTGGATCTTCTTGATCCGTAGAAGATACCGGAGATATTCCGCTATCTCGGTCTTTCCCGCCCCCGATTCTCCCCCGAGAACAACGATCGCCCTTTTCTTCGTATGCCGAGTCTTCAATGCCCGTTCAACGATGTAGGGAAGCAGGCCGCGTGCGGCCCTTTCATGCCGCGGTTTGACCTCCGGGGGATCCCCCCGCCAGGTGAAGGCTGCCCGGTGATAGGCGCGTTCCCGCATCTTGCCGCCTCTTCGGGTTTCACCCGCAGTCCTGCAGAGGGAATCCATGATCTCCCCCTGGCGACCGCCGATCGCTTTCCACCTGAACGTGCCCAGGGCAAGCCTGCGTCCGCCAGAGGCGATCCTTTCCAAGGCGCCCTCCTTCTTCATGGTCCCGATCAGCTTCCGGGCGGCACCGCGCGGATCCTCGGGATCCACAACAATGGCCTCACGACCGTTTTGTATCCACTT
>CAZOHQ010000036.1:5620-11348 GCA_964579455.1 uncultured Syntrophaceae bacterium
GTTCCATGAGCAGCATCCCTATATAGGACAGGCAGTGGTGCTCGAAAATCGCAAGGATGTTCCAGGGCTGGCTTGAAAGCCTCACGACGTCATTATCCGTTAAACGGTACTGTAAGATCGCACTCGCTATATCATCCTCAACGGATACCTCTTCCGGGAGGGGATGGTCGGGGGAGCCTCCCACGAGCACCAATTTTATCCCTTTCATAAGCCGGGGGTCGAGTCGTCGCGCCTCGCCGAAGAGCTTTACCACCCCGGGAACATTCTTCGCCTCGGAGAAGCGTCCGAAATAGATGAGATACCGTCCCGGGGTCAGACCGTACCGTTCCAGCGTTTCAGGCTGGGGATCCCTGCTGATATCAAAGAAGGGCGTCCCCGCACCCGCCGGCATGACGGTATGGGGGAATTCATATCCATAATATTTTTTGAGTATATACGGTTCCCGCAGGGTGTTCGCGATCTCGAAATCGGCCCCCCGGAGGGCAGCCAGTTCAAAGTCTTCCCGTATACGGAAGTTGTACTGTCCGTCGAACCATATGCCTGGATCATCCGGGTCCAGACCGAGAGAGAGCAGCTTGTTTATTCCGAGTGAATGGGGGATGACCGCCACCGGTATTTCCATCCTCTCCCCCGTTTCCAATGCGCAGGTCATCCCGTCCGCGTAGTGTCCCATCACGGCGTGGGCCCCGAAGAGGGATGCCACGGCAACCACGCTCTCGGCCATCTCGGGGATGAGAGGATAGATGTCTTCCTTGCGAACAAACTCGTCTCCGCCCGCCCGGATCCGGACCAGCCACAGGTTCTCCGCGAAGCGCTCCACACGCGGATAGGGTTTAAAATGCCGTGCGACGATGATCACCTTTCTTCCCTGCTGTGCCCATGTCTTTGAGACCTCCAGCACATAGTATGTCTGCCCTCCCGTGTCGGGGACTCCCGCGGGGGGCGGGTCTCCCCAGTAGCCATGGGTCGAGACCATCACGATTCGCCCCGCATGCTCCGGCACCCTTTTTCTGAGAGAAACAGGGATCCCGTTCTCCCGGAATATTCCGAGGTATTCCTGAAGAAGATCCATAGACAGGCCATACTTCAGGGCCAGCGTTTCAAGTCTCCGCTCATCCATATTGTCTCTCCCCTTTGTCATAATAGTGCCCCCCCTTTTCCCTGGATATTCGACATAAGTCATTTTTTTTGGGGGAATAAATCGAGTTTCCTGTTCATTTACATCCAAAATACCAGATCGCATCACATAAAATCAAGCACTTATGAAGTTTCACCCGGTGTTCATTTTTATACTTTAAATCCGTTAAAAACGATTCACTTTTATTCTTATCTGACAAGCATGCACTTTCTCTTGACAATCTCACATTTCATTATAGCAAATAAAGGTTAAGTGTTCATATTCAACTGTTTGCATGAAAAAGCGGCCATCTGAGTTATCTGGGTGATTTTCGCGGTTGTTCGGTAGGCATACAATGGTTACCTATATGCGACCGTATCAATTAAGACGAGCGGCAGCAAGGAAATCCCTTTTGATTGTTCATATTTGTGACATTACGTGAACAGATAAAATACTGCAGAAATTAATGTTATAGGCTCATTAATGTTCTGGCATGTTATTTGCGATAATGGAACCTTGAAATAGAGGCTCTTGTGGCAGAGAAAATTTACCATGGAGAGCACTCTAAAACCTTTTAAAAGAAAGTGGAGGGTAAAGAATGGCTTTAATGACACCGGATCAATTTGAAGAAAGCTTAAAAAAGCTTAAACCTCGGATTTTTATGAACGGGAAGAAGATTGAAAATATTCTTGAGAACAGGATCACCCGGACCGTTGTGGAGGCCAACAAGGCCAGCTATGCCTGGGCCCTCAACCCGAAGTATAAGGATATTATGTCATGCTATTCTCCGCTCATCGATGATGTGGTCAACCGCTACACCTATGTGAGTGCCAGCAATGATGACCTGATAAAAAAGGCTGAAGCGGGCGCTTTTACTTCAGAGATGCTGGGGACGTGCATTTACCGTTGTGTGGGATACGATGCTTTTCACGCCCTGGCTGCCACCACCTGGGAGATGGACAATGAGTTAGGCACGGAGTACCATCCGCGATTCATGGAATACCTGAAGATGGCTCAGACAAAGGACCTTTCCGTTGCCGGTGCCCTGACGGAACCGAGGGGAAGGCGAAACCAGAAGACATTGGACTGGCCTGACCCCTATCTCTCTTTAAAAGTAGTGGATAAGAACAAGGATGGTATCGTAGTCAGAGGGGCAAAAATCAACATCAGCGGCGCCTTTGCCAGCCACGAGCTCGTGGTATTGCCCCAATCATCCCATTACAAGGGTGAAGAAGATTATGCCATAGCATTTGCCACACCGGTAGATGCCAAGGGAATCACCTTTGTGTGTCAGTACACTCCTTATTCCGCTGAAAGGGAGATGGCGGACGATATTGAAGAACTGGGAAATCCTCTCTACGGACAACGTGAAACAGCCCTGGTAATCTTTGAGAATGTCTTTGTCCCCTGGGAACGGGTGTTTCACTGCGGAGAGTATCAATATTCCGGCAAGATCGTGGGTCGTTTTGCCAAGACCCATCGTATGACCTGCGGCGGCACATGCAAGGTCGGTTTTATGACCCAGATCATAGGAGCGGCAAAACTGATTCAGGAATACAAGGGCCTGGAGAAGGTCGCTCACATCAATGAGCAATTAGCGGAGATGGTGGCCGCAAGAGAGACAGGCCGGGCTTGTGGACTGGCTGCCGCCTATAAGGGCACTGAAGATCCCGTGGGCTCAGGTGTATTTTTACCGGATGAAATGATGGGCAACGTTTCCAAACTGAATATTTGTAACGCTTTCTGGCGCGCAATGGCTCTGGCAGGAGATATCGGCGGCGGCCTGATCGTTACCATGCCCTCTATGAAAGAACTCAAAAATCCCGAAGTTAAGGATTATATAGAGGAGTTTTACAGCTTCGGTTCCGATGAACCCACAAAAAACATCATGAAGGTGACAAAACTCTTGCAGCACTGGACGGCTGGATTGCATGGTGTGGGAACATGGCATGGAGCCGGACCGGTTATGGCCCAGAAGATCGCGCTTCAACGATCGATTGACTATGAACATGATAAAAATCTGATCAAGCAGCTGTTGAAACTTACATAGAAGCGAAAGGTAGATAGTGTTGAGGTGGCATGCCTGTAGTGTGCCGCCTTTTTCCTATACTCCCCCAAAACCAAGGTACACTGGTGTCGGTTTTGATCCTGCAAGGCATGGTTCAATTACCTCAAGTAAATATAACCATTGATAATATATCACCTCATCTAAAAGAAAGGATTGTTGATTATGGCTACAAAATTACTGATTGTGGGTGGAGTCGCAGGCGGCGCCACTGCGGCGGCCAGAGCGCGCAGGCTGGACGAACATGCCGAGATAATACTTTTTGAGAGAGGAGAGCATATCTCTTTTGCCAATTGTGGATTGCCATACTATATTGGTGAAGTTATCAAGAAGCGAAATCGCCTTTTCGTAACGACAAAAAAGGCGTTTAAAGACCGATACAATATCGACATCAGGATTTTTTCCGAAGTTGTCGCAATTGACAGAAAAAACAAGCAGATTGTGGTAAAAGATCTCAAAACGGAGGAGACGTACAAAGAAAATTATGACAAAATGATCCTCTCTCCCGGAGCGGAACCAACCAAGCCTCCCTTAAAAAATATTACTACAGATAACATCTATACCCTTCGCAATATCCTCGACATGGATCTCATCAAGGAACATATTGATACAAAAAACCCCGAAAGCGCGGTGGTGGTTGGAGGCGGTTTTATAGGTCTGGAAATGGCTGAAAATATTGCGAATCGTGGAGTAAAGACCACCATCATCGAGATGCTCGAGCAGGTCTTGCCGCCTCTTGATTATGAGATGGCCGCGATTGTCCAGGGCCATCTCAGGGAAAAGGAAGTGACCTGTGTATTGGGCAATGGTGTCAAGTCATTTGCCAAAAAAGGAGACCGCATCATCATCTCTACCGATAAAGGCCTCGATATCGAATGTGACATGGTTATACTGTCGATAGGGATTAAACCGGAAAACAAACTCGCCAAAGAAGCGGGTCTCAAGATAAGTAACCGGGGCGGCATTATCGTCAACTCAGCGATGAGAACCTCTGACCCGAATATTTACGCGGTGGGAGATGCCGTGGAGATCAAGGATTTCATTACCGGATTTTCCACGTGGATGGCACTGGCCGGCCCTGCAAACAAACAGGGTAGAATCGCCGCAGACAACGCTCTCGGACGAAAATCCACATTCAAGGGTACAATAGGATCAATGGTAGTTCAAGTATTCGACCTGACCGTTGCATCGACCGGAGCTTCTGAAAAAGTATTGAAGCAACATGACATGCCCTATGTTGTTAGCTATACACACTCCGGATCTCACGCCGCCTACTATCCGGGTGTCAAAATGATGGCAATAAAACTGCTCTTCTCGCCCGGAAACGGCAAAATCCTCGGCGCTCAGATTATAGGTGAAAAGGGTGTGGACAAACGCATCGATGTTATTGCCACAGCTATCCGGGGAGGATTGACTGTCTATGACCTTGAGGAGCTTGAACTCGCATATGCTCCGCCCTACTCTTCTGCCAAAGATCCCATTAATATTGCAGGGTACGTCTCCGCAAATATATTACAGGGTGATGTGGAAAATATTAACTGGGATGAAATCGGGGATCTTGATACGGAAGAAAATGTTCTCATAGATGTTAGAGACAAGAGCGAACTTGAAAAAGCGGGAGCCCTACCGGGGGCATTGCATATACCACTGCAAGAGCTGCGTGAAAGACTGCCACAGCTCGACAGAGAAAAGAATTATGTAATTTTCTGTGCTGTTGGTCTCAGGGCCTATCTGGCCCATCGGATCCTTGTACAAAACGGCTTTAGCTCCAAGAACTTAAGTGGCGGTTTCAGGACATATCTGGGTGCTAAGGAAAAGATAATGAAGGAATCGCCCACGTCGTGCATCTGGCTGGGTGGTGACTAGTAGACCGTTTCCTAATCAACATAGCAATATTTTAACTCTATGAAATCCGGATCCTCTGTGGCAAGACAGTTTTGAAGCCCCGTGGAGTTCCCGACAAGATCACGCGGGAAGATATTGTGCGTAAGCACCGAACCTTGCTTGAGTAAACATTAAGCTCGTTCCGATCCAAGCGGATTATCCGTCCTGCCTTGTTTCGCTCTCCACCTGACGGTTTCCTTTCGGATTATCTGTAGCCCGATGGTGCGCCCTATAGCGCACCTTTCTGGTTGATCTTGGATTTATATGTCAGAACTCAAAAGTAATTAGTTCATATTTGGCAGTGTAAAATATTTTGTGTAAGATTATGAAGAAAGGTACAGAAAAAGGCGTATTACCCTCTATCAAAATCCAGCTATGCTTTTTTGAACCGGAATATGGTTATTTTGTACTACCCTTTAACTTCTTGATCCTTTTCCGGAACAAAGGCTGGTACACGAACCAGAACAGCGCAAGCCAACCAAAGAGAATCACCGTGAGATATTCACTGTCACTAAAGATACCTTTAATGAGATACAATCCCCCAAAAACCACAATCATCCCGATCACGGTATATGGCAGTCCTGCTTTGAGGAACACGCGGAAGTTAGTTTTTTCAAATTTCATCAATAATATTCCTATGTATACGACATGTTAATTATTGA
>CAZOHQ010000037.1:0-11172 GCA_964579455.1 uncultured Syntrophaceae bacterium
CTTTATGAGGGAGGTCTTCCCGTGATCGACATGCCCCGCTGTGCCCAAGATGATGTGTTTCATGGTTTCCATTCGATAATCCCGGCCTTTGCTATACCTGTTGCAGGAATAACAAAAACGCGAAGTTTACACAAGGGGATTGTCTGTCTGGATTTTGTAATATCACTGATAATGTGCTATTAGATTCCGAGTGTCGGGCGTGACTCTTGTTGGGGATTTCGTGTTTACTTCCCTTGTGTCTGAGCATACAACTACTGGCCCATCAATCGTACAATCTGTTTGTTATTATGAGAATACTCGGTCTTGATTACGGAGAAAAGAGAATAGGGGCGTCGATATGTGATGAACTGGGCATGACTGCCAGGGGGATCGCCACTATTACCAGAACATACTGGAAAAAGGACATCCAACAGATAGAGAGGCTTGTAAGGGAATATAAGGTTGAAAAAATCGTATTAGGATATCCTGTCAGGCTCGATGGCACGGAGGGAATTGCCTGCGAGAAAGTGAACATGTTCGGGGATGCCCTTGAGAAGGGAGTCTCTGTGCCTGTTGTAAAATGGAACGAGGCCCTTTCCACGAAAGAGGCAGAGGACCTGCTCAGAGAGGCGGATATAAATCGCAGAAAGAGAAGGGCGGTTGTTGACAAACTTGCGGCCGCCATTATTCTCCAGGATTACCTGGATCACATGAGGAACACAGAAGATGATCGTGGTGAGATGGATTAAAATAATTACAGGTGTAGCTTTGATAGCTATATCTATCGCATGCCTGATTTTCTATAATTATGCGAACAGTCCGATAGATTTTCAGTACCGGGAGCTCACGGTAGAGATACCCCGGGGCAGTTCCTTTGCTCAGACGGCCGATATTCTGAACGAAGCAGGGCTGATCAGACAAAAAAAAGGATTCTATCTTCTGGCGTTAGTAACGGATACAGCGAAATATATTAAAGCGGGTGAGTATGATCTTCAGAGCTCCATGACCCCGATGGCCTTGTTGGAAAAACTGACGAAGGGGAAGGTCAAGGGGTACCAGGTCTTTATACCGGAAGGTTTTACATTGAACCAGATAGCTTCCTGTCTGGAGAATCAGGGACTTGCCGATCGGGAAACATTTATAAGCCTTGCGTCGGACAGCAGGTTGCTGTCGTCCCTCGGTATTGAGGAAGAAAGTGTTGAGGGGTATCTCTTTCCCGATACCCATAGGCTCAACAAGTCGATGGGCGAAGAAGGAATTCTACGGTTTATGGTGCGACAGTTCAGAAAAGTCATGACACCCGACATGTTGACGAGGGCGAATGAACTGGGCCTAACGGAAGATGAGGTTGTGACCCTTGCCTCCATTATTGAGAAAGAGGGAGGTTCTCAGGAGGAAAGGCCAATTATATCGGCAGTCTTTCATAACAGATTAAAGAGGGGAATGAGACTTCAGAGCGATCCGACTGTCATCTACGGCATCGAAGACTTTGATGGAAATCTCAGGAAAAGTGACCTCAGGGAAAAGACGCCTTACAATACGTACCGGATAGAGGGTCTGCCCCCGGGACCTATCTGCAATCCCGGCAGGGAGGCGATTGAGGCCGCCCTGTATCCGGCGTCGGTGGATTTTCTGTATTTTGTATCTAAGAACAATGGTTCTCACCAATTTTCATCCAACCTGAAAGACCACAACAAAGCAGTCCTAAAATATCAGATTAAAAGAAAAAAATAGCGATTTTTTTTCTTGACAAAGCCGCTTGGCGTCTTTATAGTTCAACCAACGAGTGGAGCAAAGTGGATGATTGTGGAGGATTTCATCTAATGTCTGTATTCAGGGGGAGATATTACCACACCATCGATGAAAAAGGGAGAGTCATCTTCCCCGCCAGGCTGTGCCAGGTTTTCACCGAGAAGTATGACGAGCGGATGGTGATAACAAACTGGGATGGTTGCCTCCTGGTTTTCCCTTACAGTGAATGGGTTGCTATCGAGGAGAAGGTCTTTGCGCAGTCCATAATCAAAAAAGAAGTGCGTGCGTTCCAGCGTCTTTTCATGTCTGGCGCTGTTGACTGTTCTTTCAACGCTCAGCGAAGGGTGCTGATACCCCCTCCTCTCAGGGAGTACGCGAAGCTTGAAAAAGAGATCGTCATTGCCGGTATGGGGCGGAGTATAGAGATCTGGAACAGGGAGATGTTTGAGAAAGAGATCGACAGTTCCAGCCAGGACATCGGGGCCTTCAGCGATTATATGGCTGATCTGGGGATATGATCATGTCATCCTTTCATCAACCGGTTATGCTCGGAGAAACAGTGGATTCTCTGAAATGCAGGCCGGGTGGCGTATATTTTGATGGGACATTGGGGGGTGGTGGACACGCGTATGAGATTCTTGTAAGGACGGCCCCGGATGGGGTTCTTGTTGGTGTTGATCGTGATAGAGATGCACTCTCTGAAACACGGCGCCGCCTTAAGGTCTTCAAGGATCGGATACTGCTTGTAAAGGGGAATTTTGCAGATATCAGGAATATATTGATGGGATTGGGGATCGAAAGAGTAGATGGAATTCTGCTGGATCTGGGGGTTTCGTCCCACCAGTTCGATACACCTGACAGGGGGTTTAGTTTTTCCCTGGATGCGCCGCTTGACATGCGGATGGATCAGGAAGATGGCTTGACGGCGTTCGATATAGTGAATGGTTTCCCGGAAGAGAAACTGAAGAAGCTCATAAAAGATTATGGTGAAGAGATGATGCCCGGAAGGATTGTAAGAGCAATTTCGGAAAGGCGGAGGCTGTCTCCCATAAGAACGACGGGTGAACTTGCCGCGGTTGTCGCACGCGCTCTGCCCGGCCACCTGAAGAACAAGAAGATACATCCCGCCACAAAGACCTTTCAGGCCCTCAGAATTGCTGTCAATGATGAACTGGCAAATATTCATACTGCAATAGAAAACGGCATTGACATGCTGGAAAGAGGAGGCAGGTTTTCCGTCATATCATTCCACTCACTTGAAGACAGAATGGTGAAAAACCTGTTCCGTTCCTGGGAGAAGGGCTGTATCTGTCCTCCGGATTTTCCTGTCTGCTGTTGTAACAGAGAAAGCAAGCTGAAAGTGCCGGTCAAGAGGGCTGTTATGCCTGAAGATGCGGAGATAGCTTCCAATCCACGGGCACGAAGCGCGAGATTGAGAACGGCCATAAGGATATGAAAATGTCGATAGCTGATACTAAAAAGGGAGGATTGAAACTCTCTCGCCTTATCTTTGTCGCGCTTGTGTTTATGGCTATCACGCTTGTCTATGTGTGGCTCCGTATCAGTATTACAAACATCGATTATCGGATAGCCGAAGAGATGCACCGTAGAGACAGTCTTTTGGAGGAAAACGGGAGATTGAAGGTTGAGATCGCGACACTGAAATCTCCTCGCAGGATAGAATCCATTGCCAGAACTAAACTCGGGATGAACTATCCGGAAAGGGAGCAGGTGATTTTCTTAAAATGAGTGCGAAATCGGGGAAATGGCTGCGATTCAGGGTACTGTCGATATTGATTTTTTTCCTTGTGCTGTTTGTGGCACTGGCTTCGAGGGCATTTCAGCTTCAGGTTGTTTCCGGGGAAACACTGGGGAAACTTGCCGACAGGCAGCACAAAAAGAGCCTGACGCTGTATCCGGAAAGAAGGTTCATATTTGACAGAAACGGACAGAAACTTGCGGCTACGATAATGGCGGATTCCGTTTACGTGGATCCTTCGAGTGTTAAGGATCACCGGAAGGTCTCGTCGAAGCTTTCATCTATATTGGGTGTCAAGAGGCAAAAGATTGTAACGGCGCTTGCAAACCAGGGAAGCTTCCGCTGGATTGCCCGGCAGATTTCTCCGGTCAGGGCGGAGCGGATAAAAGCTTTGAATCTGGAAGGCGTTCACCTGATACAGGAACCCAAGAGATTTTATCCGCACAGGGAAATGGCATGCCATCTTCTCGGATTTGCCGGTCTGGATTCCACCGGCCTGGAAGGCCTGGAAGTAAAATACGACGAGTACCTGAAGGGTATTCCCAAAGAGGTGGAGTGGGGGAGAGATGCCAGAGGATACAAAATCTATTTGAGTGATGACCCAGACGGTTTGGTTGATGACAGGAGTTGCAGCCTTTTCCTGACAATCGACAGTAAGATTCAATATATTGTCGAGTCTCAGTTGAGAGATGCCGTGGAGCGTACCGGCGCAAAGGGAGGGAGCGTTATCGTTATGGATCCTCGAACAGGGGAGGTGCTGGCGATGGCCAATGGACCCCTGTTCAATCCCAATGCCTTTTCCATATATCCGGCGGATGCCAGAAGGAACAGGGCGGTTACCGATTGCTTTGATCCCGGTTCGGTTTTCAAACCCTTTGTTGTCGCGGCCGCTCTTGAGGAAGGCCTTGTTACGGAATCGGACTTATTCGATTGTGAAAATGGAAGCTACAAGGTGGAGAACAAGGTCATCCATGAGGCCCAGTATAAAAAATATCAGGACCTTACCTTGTCAGAAATTCTTAAATATTCAAGCAATATAGGTTTGGTTAAGATCGCCGAGAGGCTCGGAAAAGAAAGGTTTCACCATTATGCAACACTGTTCGGTTTTGGTTCAAAGACTGGGATCGATCTTCCCGGTGAATCAAATGGAATCCTGAGGAATCCGAATCGATGGAGAGATGTCGACTTTGCGACGATGTCATTTGGTCAGGGCATTTCGGTTACAGCCATACAGTTGATCAGTGCAATGTCCGCCATAGCGAACGGGGGCGTACTGATGAAGCCTCATGTCGTTCGATGTCTGGTGGATAAAAAAGGCGAGGTGGTGAGGGAATTTGAGCCTGAATCGGTAAGGAGAGTTCTCTCCCCTGAAACTTCACGGAAAATCACAACCATTCTTACCGATGTGGTGGAGGGCGAAGGAGGAACCGGAAAAAATGCTCGTATCGTTAATGTTTCTGTAGCGGGGAAAACGGGGACATCCCAAAAACTCGATGTGTACTCGGGTCGTTACTCGTCTAAAAAGGTGGAAGCCTCTTTCGTGGGATTTTTCCCTGCCGAAGATCCTCAGATGGTAATCCTTGTCATGCTTGATGAACCGAAGATCCATAGATGGGGCGGAGCGGCCGCAGCGCCGGTTTTCAAGAGGGTTTCGGAACAGATATTGAGATGTTCCAATGACAGTATCAATGTAAGAGAGGTTGTCACCGGTGAAGAGGGCGAGGGGATACGGATCATTCGGGCATCGACAATGACGGAAATAAACTACCAGAATACCACAGTTGATGAGTCGGTTATCCCTGATTTTAAGGGTATGTCAATAAGGGAGGTCCTCAGGATTTCCCAAAGCAGGGGGATAGATGTAAAGATTGCTGGAAGCGGTTGGGCTGTAAGTCAGAAACCGAACCCTGGTGTCCGGATAGAGGGTCAGTCCTGTTACGTCTTGTTTGACAGGGAGGTCTGAGAGGGGACAAGCGGTATGAAACTTTCTCACCTGCTGAATGGAATAGATGTTCTCGAGATAAGGGGAGACACTTCCGGAAATGTCTCCGGCGTTTGCTACGACTCAAGGAAGTGTAAAAAAGGATCTGTCTTTGTTGCGATTACCGGCGTTGAGCTTAACGGCCATGATTTTATGCTCGATGCGGTGAAACGAGGGGCACGCTATGTCATATACGATGAAGATGAAGCCCCCCCCGTGCCGGATGCGGTTTGTATCAAAGTAAAGAACAGCCGTCTGGCGCTGAGTAGCCTGGCGAAAAACTTTTACGACAATCCCTCTCGAGATATCTGTCTGATAGGGGTTACCGGAACAAACGGTAAAACGACGGTAACCTATCTCCTCGAATCTGTTCTGAAGTCTGCTGGATTTTCCGTGGGAGTGACCGGAACCGTCAATTACCGGTATGGAGGTACGGAGTTCCCCGCTCCGAATACAACTCCCGAGTCCCTCGATCTGAACCGGATGCTTCGGGAAATGGTTGACGGAGGGGTGACTCACGTGGTGATGGAGGTTTCGTCTCACGCGATCGATCTGAAAAGGATCTATGGACTCGAGTATAACGTCGGAATATTTACAAACCTCTCCCAGGAGCATCTCGACTATCATCACACCATGGAAGAATACTTTCAGGTGAAAAAAAGTTTTTTTGATGATGTCCTTGACGCACGCCCTGCTATTGTGAACGGCGATGATCCATGGGGCGCACGGCTTCTTGATGAGCTAAGAACACCGATAGTTACATTCGGCATGGGAAAATCATGTGATGTATTACCCACTGATGTTACCCTTTCCATGGATGGAATAATCGCGAAGATACAGGGACCTGATAGTCGATTCCCGGTATCATCCGCCATGGTTGGAAAATTCAACCTCTACAACATCCTCGCGGCAGTGGCGACTGCCCTGTCGCTCGGAATACCGCAGGAACAAATCCGATCGGGTATAAAGGCGCTGGAAACCGTTCCCGGTCGTCTCGAAAGAGTGAGCTCCGTTGGTGAGCCCCCTGTATTTGTGGATTATGCCCATACCGGTGATGCCCTGGAGAAGGTGCTTACGGCCCTCTCCGAGTTTAGAATAAAGAGGATTATAACGGTTTTTGGATGCGGGGGTGACCGGGATCGTACGAAGAGACCCGGCATGGGACAGATTGCGGCAGCGCTGAGTGACTTGGCCATCATTACCTCTGATAATCCGAGGACGGAGGAGCCCTTACGGATAATAGATGAAATTGAAGGTGGAATCGATGCCGGCTCAACCAGATACGCTCCTGAAGATATCACGGGCGGCTTTATGGGAAAGGGATACACGATTGTCGCTGACCGAAGGGCTGCTATAGCGCTGGCGGTGTCTGTTGCCGATGACTCGGATATTGTGCTGGTCGCGGGGAAGGGTCATGAAGACTATCAGATTATAGGAACCAGGAAATTTCCTTTTGACGACAGGGTGGTTGTCAAAGAGGCCCTAACCGCCCGTAGGAAGGGAGGTGCGCATTGAAGGAGATGAAATCTCCCATATTGAAGACCGAAGAGATAGTAACGGTGACAGGAGGGACCCTTATCAGGGGGAATCCTGATGCTATGTTTGAAGGATTGTCTACGGATTCAAGAGATGTGGGCGAAAACAATCTTTTTATCCCTCTCTTGGGGGAACGATTCGACGGCCATAATTTTATCCCCGATGCAGTGAAAAAGGGTGCCGCCGGTTTGCTTGTTCAGAGAGGGGCGAGCGAGATACCTGAGGATGTTCTGGATAATATCTGCGTGATTCTCGTTGACGATACCCTGCGAGCATTGGGCGATATAGCCAATCTGTGGAGGAACAAATTCACGATTCCGGTTGTGGCGGTGACGGGTAGCTCCGGCAAGACAACAACAAAAGAGATGATAGCCACGGTGGCGGGACTATCAGGGACTGTTTTAAAGAGCAGGGGGAATTACAATAACCTTGTCGGACTCCCCCTTAGTCTTCTTGAACTCAATGGAGGGCATGAAATGGCCGTTGTTGAGATGGGAACCAACCGGAGGGGAGAAATAGCCAGGCTTGCCGCCATTGCCAATCCTGATATCGGAGTTATTACGAATGTAGGGCCCGCTCACCTGGAGGGGTTCGGATCTCTCAATGTTGTCATGGAGGAAAAGGGAGACCTCTTTTTTAATATGAGAGATGATGGAGTAGCTATTATTAACAGGGATGATGAATTTTCGAGAATACTGGCCGACCGATGGTCGGGAAGAAATATAAGCTTTGGTATTGATGAGAATGCGTTTGTCCGCGCTGAATCCATATTTATGAGAAATGAGGGGGGTGTAAGTTTTACGCTCAAGATGGGAGGAACAGGCAAAGGGATCGATATGACCGTTGTCGGCAGACACAATATATACAATGCACTGGCCTGTGCGGCGGCCTGCCGGGCCATGGATATTGAATACGATCTGATTTGTGAGGGATTGTCGGCATTCAGGCAGATACAAGGCCGCATGGATGTTCATCGGTTGAAGATGGGTGGCACCGTCATTGATGACACCTACAATGCCAATCCCACGTCGACAATGGAAGCCCTTAAAACATTGAACGATTTAAAGGGAAAGAATGAGAGCATTGTTGTCCTTGGAGATATGCTCGAGCTGGGGGCGGAGGCTGAAAGGCTGCACGAAGAAGTTGGAAGGGCTATGGCTGAAACAGGCGTGGGCAGCATATTCCTCAGAGGAGATTTCTCGGGGTCTGTGGCCCGGGGTGCCATAGAAGAAGGGTTCAGTGAAGACCATATATATTTTGTCGATACACCGGACATGATGATGGAGGTGCTCCAATCATTGTTGCGCGGAGGAGACTGGATACTGATTAAAGGATCGAGGAATATGAAAATGGAAGAATTTCTCAACGCAATAATAGAAGAATTCGGTCTGGAGACAGAATCAAGAAATTGATTACGGGAAACGGTTGGCTGATGGGGAGAATCCGGCGATTAAATCTCTTTTTGACAGGTACGCACCCTGGGCCAACTGGCAGGATAAAAGTACTGTATATAGTTGTTAATTTGTTGTAAACCACTATATAATGTGGTATATAGAATAAGCCCATTGTGTCCATACAGCACATTGGGGGTTTGACCGGGAGAATTTATACGTGATTTATCATTTCTTATATCCGCTCAGCGATACGTATTCATGGCTTAATGTTTTTCGCTACATAACGTTCAGGACGATATATGCCACGATAACCGCTCTGGCCATCTGTTTTATCCTTGGCCCATGGGTGATTGATAAGCTCCAGTCTCTCGGCATAAAACAGCCTATCCGCAGTGATGGCCCCAACGCTCATCTTTCAAAAAAGGGTACGCCTACGATGGGTGGCATCCTTATCATCTTTTCTGTTGTCGTATCAACCCTTCTCTGGGCAAAACTCAGCGTTGATTATGTCTGGATTGCCCTCATGGTGACAGTGGGATTCGGTGGTATCGGTTTCTGGGATGATTACAAGAAGTTATCAAGCGGAAGCAGCAAGGGAGTTCCGGGGATAGTCAAGCTCGCCGCGGAGATTATGATAGCACTTTTCGTCAGTGTTGTTCTTTACATGAAGCCGGGTTTCAGCTCGAATCTTGTCGTACCCTTTTTCAAGACCATTCTGCCTGACCTGGGTTGGGGTTATGTGATCCTTTCCACGTTCATTATTGTAGGTGCGGCAAATGCGGTAAATCTTACCGATGGTCTTGACGGACTTGCCATAAGTCCGGCAACGATATGTTTCGCGACCTACCTTCTTTTTGCCTATTTTGCCGGGAATATAAAGTTATCCGGGTATCTCCAGATACCCTATGTGGCGGGGGTAGGGGAACTCGCGGTTTTCTGTGGGGCCATGGTTGGGGCCGGAGTCGGTTTCCTCTGGTACAACACCTATCCTGCTCAAATATTCATGGGAGATGTGGGCTCGCTCTCTGTGGGGGGCGCTCTGGGCACGATAGCCGTTCTGACAAAACAGGAGATACTTCTCGCGATAGTGGGGGGTATCTTTGTGGTTGAGACCGTTTCGGTCATTTTTCAGGTGGGCTGGTTCAAAATGTCTAATGGGAATCGGATATTCAGGATGGCGCCCATACACCACCATTTTGAATTGAAGGGATGGGCGGAGCCCAAAGTGATTGTGCGTTTCTGGATTATTTCGATCATCCTTGCGCTGATAGCTATCAGTACGTTGAAGCTGAGGTAATATGGACTATTTTGAACTACGGATTGGTGGGTGTTCATGGATCTGAGTGGGAAGAGGGCTCTGATAATCGGCTTGGGCAAGACGGGTGTGACGACGGCCGAATTCCTGCTTGATAAGGGAGCCAGGATTATGATTGCCGATAAAAAACCGGTCTCAGAGCTTGGGGATGCCGTTAAGATTTTTAATGGGCTGGCTGATGTTGAATTGGGCATCGGGCACGATGATACGGATGTTCTTTCACGAACCGATATGATTGTGCCGTCACCGGGCGTTCCACCATCCAACTATCTGCTCGCGGAGGGCTTGAGGATGGGGATTCCGATTCTCAGCGAGTTGGAACTTGCCTCCGTGTATGTGAAAAAACGGGTTATTGCGATTACCGGCACAAACGGGAAAACGACCACGACGAGTCTTCTGGGCAGGATACTTGAGCATTGTGGCAGAAGGGTCTTTGTCGGCGGTAATATAGGTAATCCGCTTATATCGTATGTAAACGGCAAGCAGGATGACGATTACGCAGTACTGGAAGTAAGCAGCTTTCAGTTGCAGTGGGTCAGGAATTTTCACCCGTTTATCGCGATGCTTCTGAATGTAACCAGTGATCACCTCGATTATCATGGCTCTTTTGAAGAATACCGGTCAGTTAAGGAACGAATATTCGCCTGTCAGGGTACAGAAGATTTTGCCATTTTAAACGGGGATGATCCTGTGTCGGCGGATATGTCGAAGCGGTTGCCAGCCGGACATATCTCATGCTTCAGCTCATCTTCACGATTGCAGGAGGGGATGTTTATTGATGGCGACTGTCTGAGATACCGTTCTGCCGGAGTGGATGAGGAATACCCCATCCGGTCGATACGATTGAAGGGCGCCCACAACCTGGAGAATGTGATGGCCGCCGTGCTTGCCTCGAGGATGTGCGGATGCCCGCCGGAAGGGATTATCAATGTTCTGGAGTCTTTTGCCGGTATTCCGCACAGGATAGAATTTGCCGGAACTGTGGATGGTGTGGAGTACTACAATGATTCCAAGGGCACAAACGTGGATGCGGTCTGCAGGGCCCTTGAATCATTTCCCGGGCCCCTTGTACTCCTCGTGGGGGGCAGATACAAGGGCGGCGACTTTGGAATACTCACGAAACTGATAAGGGAAAGGGTCAAGACACTGGTTGTCTTTGGTGAGGCGAGGGAAACGATACATTCCATCATCGGCGGAATTGTAAAGACCGAACGTGCGGAGAACCTCAAGAATGCCGTCGATATGGCTCGCGATAATTCGTCGTCAGGCGACATTGTGTTGCTATCGCCCGGCTGCTCAAGCTTTGATGAATTTAAAAACTATGAAGAACGGGGATCTGTTTTTAAGGCCATGGTTGAGCACATGGGTCGTGAGAAGGATGGGGGGATATGAGTGAACAGTCTTCAACAGTAAGGGGAAAACCGGATGTCGCACTTCTCCTTGTTACAATATCCCT
>CAZOHQ010000038.1:0-8232 GCA_964579455.1 uncultured Syntrophaceae bacterium
CTCTTTTCTTTTTGACTTTCCCCTTTTTTTATCCTAGGGTATGATGAAGCTGATTGTAGTTATACGGTGAAGGTGACAACTACTCATCAGATTTTCAGGATGAGCCCACACATACACAATCGTCAATATGTTCAGAGACATCCACGGAAAGAAACGTCCGTCTAGAAACATTATGAAAGGGAGAGGATTATGGAACCATCAGAGGATCAAATGGACAAGGTACGTATAATATCCCGATTGTATACACTCATCAATTCCCTTTCTGAAGAACAGCATATATCTCTGCTGAAAGAGCTTTCCCGCGATGAGCTGCCGAAATATATTTTCAAGCTGATTCTCGACATGCCCGACAATCAGCATCTGATGATGATTGATCAGTTGGAAGCAATGATAGCGGGAGAACACCTCTGGGATGAAGGCAAGATAAATGTTCTCGACATCGATTCACGGCGGGGTTCAAGAAAACCCTGTGTTATCCTGGTTGACTTCTCGACGGATGAGTGTTCCTCTCGGGAAGTAATTCACGATATCAGCATAAACGGTGCTTTCATTAAAACCGAGCAAACTCTCGCAATCGGCCAGACGATTTCCCTGTCCTTTTCGGTTCCCGATTTTGAAAAATCGTTTGAGATGAAAGGAGAAGTCGTACGGTGCAATAGTGAGGGGATCGGGGTCAAATTCGTGAAGCTGAGTGAAAAGCAACAGAATGTAATGAAGTACTTTATCGAAAGTATGGACGAGATGTAATCCTGCATATTCTTTCCTGCAAGACATTTTCAGACATCGATTAAGCTACCCATTTGACGTGAAGAGAGGCATTTATCAAGCGATCGAATGCCGACGAGGTTACCGCCTCTTGCGGATGCGTACCTCAATGTTCCGGCCCCATTTATCTCTCCAAAAGCTTGGTTGAAGAAGACATTATTTTATCTTCAATAATACCGATGATAATACGTACTTTTCAAGTTTTATTGCATTGGGTATTGAGCGTCTGGGAAGATGATGTACAGGTGTAATCTAAACGCAGTGGCATTTATCGAAAGGGAAAAGGTCATCTTCTTCATAGAGCAACTCCACAGGGAACCGTATGAGAGACAGATCAGGCATCTACGATGATCGCTGCATGGCGGCGGTAAGCGCTCCGGCGCCAATGAGGACCGTTCCTCCGCAGCGGTTGAACCACCTGCGGACGGCGGGATTGCGCATTGTGTCGCGCATGTTACCCGCGAAGATGGAATATAACGCCGCGTTTATCCCCGCCAGCAACAGGAACGTGGCCCCAAGAACAAGGAACTGGGGATGTACCGGCTCCTCCGGATTGACGAATTGCGGCAGAAAGGCTACGAAGAAGGCGATGCTCTTGGGGTTCAGAGCGGTCACGATGAATGCCCTCTTAAAAAGCGACTGCCGGGAACGACCCGTCGCTGGAACATGGAATCTTTCATCATCGGCCCGCGAGCGCCACAGTTGTATGCCAAGATACACAAGGTAACCGGCGCCAAGCCATTTCAGAGCGGTGAACAGGGCGGCCGAGGCGGATAGTATGGCACCCAACCCCAAGAGAGAGTGTGTGTCATCGCCGTCAAGTCGCCGCACACACAACACTGGCAACAAGGGGAACAACCGATTTACGGCCGTGTGTGATTGCCTGGCTCAGAACGAGAAGGATTGTTGGTCCCGGTATCACTAAAAGGATGGTTGACGCGAAAACAAATGCTGCCCAGATCTCTATTTCCATACGCCCCTTCGCAACGGCCGGACATCAGGAAATGTCCGGCCGCTCGGATGCCGCTGTTCAGGGTACATGTCAGGCTTCCACCGCCACCATAACGTTCGAAGCCTTGATGACCGCAATAACGGGTTTGCCGGCCTTGAGACCCAGGGCATTGCTGGACGTCTGCGTGATGATGGAGATTATCTCCTCTCCTCCGGTGAGTTGAATGGTTATCTCGTTGTTGACCGCGCCTTCCTTCACGTTTTTAACGGTGCCTTTCAATGTATTCCGTGCACTGATCTTCATGAGCCATCTCCCTTCTTTTTTTATGAAGGGATTATAAAAAATAACGGTCTTGCAAGTCAATAAAATAAAGACACCGGAATATGATATGGTCCACCAATGATCAGTCCCGTCACAGATTCTTCACCGTCAAGAATAAAGATCAGAAGTTTACCGTCTCTTTTGAGTCCTATTTCTCTTCTTATTTCTTTATGTATGACTAATTTTCCCGTTCCGGCTAAAAATCAGCAAAGTCTCGATCATTGTTCCTCGGGACAATTCCGTTCGGATCGGTTTTGCTCAGAGCAGAGGATTGAGTCTTGTCTTTCCCAAACTTCAAGAAAGGTAACGACGTCCTCTCCGTACCGTTATTATTGTTGTTGTTGTTCTTGTTGCTGCCAACCAGACTTATCAGTCCCTCTACTATTTCTTTCATCCCATCTGACTGGGCATTCATCTCTTCCGCTGCCGCCGCGCTCTCTTCCGCGTTCGCCGCGTTCTGCTGTGTCACTTTGCCCATCTCAGCAACTGCATTGTTGATCTGCCCGATTCCCTGGGCTTGATCCTGCGACGCCGCCGCTATCTCTTCTATCAACACTCCCATTTTATCGGATATCGACGTATTTTTCTCATATGATTCGTCAACTTCCACATTTAATCGAATGCATTCTTTCACTGATTTCAAGGTGTTGCCAATCAGGTCGGAGGTGTTTTTCGCCGCTTCCGCCGAGCGGATGGCCAGGTTTCTCACTTCTTCCGCTACTACCGCAAAGCCCGCTCCCGATTCTCCCGCACGCGCTGCTTCTACTGCCGCATTCAGGGCAAGCAGGTTGGTCTGGAAGGCGATCTCGTCGATGGTCTTGATGATTTTCTGGGTCTCGTCGGAGTTCCGGTCGATGTCTTTGATCGCAATTGTCACCTGTTCGCCCTTCTGTTCCAGTTCGTGAACGATGGCACGGGCCTCCAGTGCCAGTGTTTTTGCCTGCTCGGTATTGTCCGCATTCTGTTTGGTCATTGAGTCCAGGCCTTCAAGGGATGATGAAGTCTCTTCGATCGCCGAGGCCTGTTCGCCTGCTCCTTCCGCCAGAAGCTGACTCGTTGAAGCTATCTGTCCCGATGCCGATGCTATCTCGTCGGAACTCCCTGTCAGGGCAAATACCGCCCGATTGACCGGTTTTGTTATTGAACGGATCATCAGTAACGCTATAGCCACAATGCCCACCAGACCGATTATTCCTATGATCAGCATTACCCATTTCGCCTGGTTGATTGACGCAAAGGCTTCCGCTTCGTTTATCTCCGCTATGAATGCCCACGTCATCTCGCCCATTTTGACCGGCGCGTATGCTGTCAGAACGGTCTCGCCCTTATAGTTTGTCATGATCTGCTTGCCGCTCTGTCCGCCCAGTGCTGCCTGTGTCGCTTCCGTATCAACACTCCCCTCTTTCGGATTTTTCATCGAGTTCAGCACGCTCCGATTATCAGGGTCGTACAGCATGTCTGATCGCATCAGCTTGTCCTGCCCCACAAGATAGGTCTCGCCGCTCTTTCCCATCCCTGTCTGTTCGTGCATGATTCCATTGATCGTGTCAAGACTCAATTGGAGAATAACCACTCCGGCTATCTCACCCATAACATCCTTGACCGGTGCTCCGATAAAACTGTAAGGCTTGTCGCCTGAGGGTCCGTAAATCATGACATCTTCGATAGAGAGCCCATTGAGAGCATTGGTAAAACACGTATTCAATGAACTGTTTTGAAGGGTACCCTCCACGACATTTTTACCAAAATCAGATTCTCGCAGAAGGCTGTAAATAACTGTTCCATCTTTCGCAAGCAGATACACATCATAGAAACCATATACGTCTTTGAATTGCTTAAAAGTAGAGTTATACCGATAGTCGACTACATATTCATACGTTGACCCCCCTACGTTCCCATCATCTGCCTTGATTGTATCTACCAGTGTTTTGACAGCATCCATGACGATCGTGTTGTTCGATAGCGCCATGACGTTATCTGCCCGCTCTTTCAGGTAGCTTTCGATGTATTGTTTCTTGACATTCTGGATCGCTTCAAGTTTGCCAAATGCCTGTTCAGACAGAGCACCGCTTGATGTTATAAGTGAAAATATTCCCATCACTGCAAACGGTATGATACCGACAGCAAGAAATGTAACTAACAGTTTTGTTCCCAATCTCATGCTCTTCATTTCAACTCCCCTTCTTGTCAGTTTTTATTATAGGTTTCAAGCACATACCTCTCTCTTATATCTCCCGAATCTTGTAACGTTCATTGCTTATTTCAAATCTTCTTGCCCTCATCCATTTTTATCGGTCGTTTCATACAATTTCTTGAACGAAAAATACGAAAATACGTAATTTATAAACCGCTCTACTCTCAGTTGAACTTTCTATTGGATTACTATACTGGTTACATGCTCACTGATGGTTCTTAGTAGAACGATAGATCTATTCCTCAAAGAAGAAATTCGATACAAAGGAAGGGATGAAGATGGCAATCTTGCAGCAAAACAGTCGATCAAAGGAATCCAAATCTTCTGTTTCATTATGAGACAATTTATTACAGCATCACATGCCTGAATACTGCAAATAGATATAGAGGTGGGGAGGGCTCAAATTGAACAAAACGTTTTATGATGCTGTGACGGAGATCGCGTACGACTCTACATTCATTTTCTAAACAGCGCACCACAGAGATAGGGTGAGGACCTTCTTTTTTTCTTGTAAAGACCCATGAATCAGTATGCCTGAGTCAGCTATCCAAAAAACAAATCGAAAATCTGGACAGGTCCGCCATCTGTTGAGTAAACTCGTGTTCTTCGCACATAAATACGCGTTCCCAGGGTACGAAGACATTATCAAAAACACACAGCACACTATAATCTTGAAAAGTCAGTTTTGCTCTATCAATGATATTGCCATCCAATTTCGATGTGTCACATGATTCATGCCCTATTATATAGGTGATTTTTTCCGTATCGCTGGGTACCGCAAAAGAAACGCTATACTGCTTTTCGTTTTCTCCGAAAGCGGCTGTTGGTATGATTAATATTTCATGAGAATTTACGACATCTATTTCGTTTACCTTTACTCCTCTTACAATAATCCCGTCGTTCCTTTTTTCAACCACCTGCATGAGAAGATCACAGGTTGATCGTCTATGCATGGAAAGATAACCGCCTTGATAAGGATCAGCCATTGAGCCATTACAGGTAAGGTCGTTATTGTGAACATATTCCAGATATTTTTGAAAACGCATATAATAGTCGGTGCCATACGTATCATCAATTTCTTGCGTTGTTAAAGAGAGGGCATTGAGTGCGTTCGTCCCGATTGCACGGTGGAAGGAGTGTCCGTTATTGCCGTTGAACAGCTTGTTCAGGCGGTCTTTTTTAATCAGATCGTCTACACACTGACATATATGGTTAAAACGACTAATCTTTTCACCGGTAATATGTGATGTGGCCGTCATTATTTCCGCATATTCCGGTTTATGAACCATCTCATATGTCATTGACAGTTCGTTGAGAGAGGGACTGAAGACAGGATTATCTGCGAGGCATTCTTCTCTCTTCCCCCACATGTATACGACTAAGTTCAGGTCTTGTACACTTTGTTTATATTGCTCTTGCGTCATCATGGCGTTCACCCCGACACTCCATTACATTGTAGATGTTAGACTGCCTCAAATAGCTCAAAAGGAATCATACATTCTACCCCATGCCTCTATTGTCATTACTTCAGTATTTCATACCTTTGAAAGACCTTGTTATCACTCACCTCTTCAATGCTGCACATGAGTTGTCGGTATCGGAGCATCCAAAGATATGAGCACATTTCAGTACATTAAAGAGTTATCTCTCGTTTCATGCATAAAGGGGCGAAGAGCGGCAGATGGCAAAAGGAGGGGAAATAAAACACCACCCGCCGCTCTACAAGTCAGGACTTCAAAAATAACGCACACCCATCTTCAATGCGATTTGTAATATCTGTTTGAATTTTCAAATACGCTTACTTTCTCCTTTATCAATGTCAATGACTGAAGGTATGCCCGTCAACGTCGACAATCTTTCAAGTCATTTCTTTAATACTCTCGACGTTGAACAGTTCTTATTCAAGAGCTATGCCAAAAAGGAGTATTTGTTAGATATGATTTACATTACAATGAGTTAGGATGGTCCTATGAAATATCTCATCAATACATACACAAAACAATCACAGGGAATTGCAATAACGAGTAAAGCTACAAAGCAGTACCATTTGAGCTTTCAGGGATGAATATATAGCATTTTCGGTATGTTAGACCTACGCGCCAACATGACATGCAATGCGTCATTGTGGCGTTATCATTAATCAGACACTATCAATCGAGAAAAACGAGTAATTGTAATTTGTTGATTATACTGAGGCCAATTTTCCACAGAAGCGCACGTGCAGGTTCTCTTTGATTGAAGCTCCCCGCAACATTGCGGAGGATCTCCGATTGTGAAGGAAAGTGTTTATTTTTTATTCGCTCGCCAACCCCGCCGCAAGCAGCGGGGAATGAACTCGCTGCTCAACTCAACAAAAACACTCTGAGCGGAGTTTTTAGACGGGATGTGAGTCGGCACCTAATAAAAGACCACATGCTGGGGGAACAGAATTTTCGTGATATCCCTGACAATGGAATTGGCAACACCAGGGGACGGTTCCTCTCTCTGGCTGTTGACAAAGGCGATGATCGTGGCATCCTCTTCGGGTAGATAGTAGGCGGCTGTATTGTATCCCTCAATGCCTCCGGTGTATCCGTACCACCCACCAGTGCACCCGATACCGAGGCCGAACCCCATATTCGCCTTCCCCGTATCCACGCATTTCAGGCGCTCTTTCTGGATCTCATCGCTGTTGGTACTTCCCGTTACATAGGCCTTTACCCACTTTTTCATATCGTACATGTCCGATATCATGACGCCTGCCGCCCAGGTAAGCGACGGGGGAAATATGACGGTATGGTCTTCCCAGTTTCCCTCTTCGTCTAGGGCATATCCATGGCTGTAAGGGACAGGCATATCGGGATCATCAATAGGGAAGCTGGTATTCTCCAGGTCGTATGGGACAAGCAGGCGATCTCTGATCTCGTCTTCTACGCGGTTTTGCGTGACCGCCTCAATAATCAGGCCCAGAAGCAGATAGCCCGTATTGCTGTAATACCAGCCTTCCCCCGGAGGAAAATCAGGAGGATTCTCCACGGCAAGCGCCACTAATTCTCGGACATCTATCTGCGTATAAGGGGTGAGATCTTTCAGTTCCTCTTCCAGTTGGGGAGCGTGATAGACCTCGAACAGGCCGCTTGTCATATTGCAAAGCTGCCGAACGGTAATGTTTCCGGCGTTGGGGATATCTACGCCGAGGTCAAATTGGTCCAGTGTATCGTCCAGGGTGATCTGATAGTTTTCATCATCCACCAGTTGTAATATGACCGTGACGACGAAGGTCTTTGTGTTGCTGCCGACCCGGAATTTATCATGGGGGTCCAGGGCCTTGCGTGTCGCAATATCCGAGTATCCGACTCCCCTGACATATTCACCCTTTCCGGGGGCCCATATCCCGACAACCACCCCCGGCACGCTCTCGTTTCCGCCGAATGTCGCCAGATTGCTTTGAACCGCCGCTTCTATCTCCTGCTGAATCTCGATACTGAAGGCCCGGCTGTCACCGTCTCCCCTGCATCCGGCAAGGGCGACGATCAGGCAGAGAGTGATACACGATATAGAACGCCGGAATCTTTTTATATTTTCCTTACGGGACAGAGAGGACCCGATGGTCTTTTCATCTAACACTTCAATAAGCCTCCTATTTACTGTACGGCTTGTAAGGTGTAAATCTGTAGCTGAAACCTGATACGCAATCAGAATTCATTCGATCACTCTGGTAGCTCAACAATGGATGAAAAGCAATCATAAAGTGGATGATCTTCACGGATTTGGGAAATAGTCACGCGGGGGCACGATTCCCTACGAGTCCTTGCTGGGTTTTCGCTTCCCCGGCTGCCGGGGTATCCCGTTGAAGCCCTCCCAGAGACCCTGGAGGAATTGAGCGGCGTTGACGCCCAGCGACCGGGTGCGGTAGCCCCCCTCCAGCGCGAACTACCAGAACTTCATGGCGCGGGACAAAGAGTTCTCCACCTACGCCAGCCACACGCTGGGCTTGAGCGCGAGTTACGAGTTCGGCGTC
>CAZOHQ010000038.1:8242-11029 GCA_964579455.1 uncultured Syntrophaceae bacterium
AGCCTCCCTCCTGGACAATGATTGTGGGCAGGCACAGGGACCCGATACTGCAGCCGTTCTCGTAAAAATCCTTCGCCGAGAGGTCCCAGGTCCCCGTGGGGTCTCCCCGCGCGGTGTCCAGACCGAAGGCGACGATGAGAAAGCGTGGCCGGAATCGGGTTATTCTCTTCAGAGCCTTATCGAGCGTCTTTTCGTAGATCGTTCCGCTCACCTTTTCGGGGAGGGCGTAGTTGACATTGTAGCCCTTCCCCGACCCCTCCCCCCGCTCGTCGGGGAATCCGCTGAAGTAGGGGTAGGCGAAACGGGGGTGACCGTGTATCGATATCGTCAGGACATCGGGCCGCTCGTAGAAGATCTCCTGCGTCCCGTTACCGTGGTGATAGTCGATGTCGAGGATCGCCAGCCTTCCGTAGGTGCTGAGGAAGTGCGCCGCCACGGCGGCGGAATTGAAGTAACAGAACCCCCCGAAGGCGCTCCGCTCCGCGTGGTGTCCCGGCGGGCGCACCAGGGCATAGGCGAGGCGGTAACCCTCCAGGATCGCCTCGGCCGTCGTCAGTGTACAGTCGACGGCGCGCTTGGCCGCCAGGTAGGCGTTCTTGTTCAGGGGCGTGAAGGTGTCGATACAGTAATATCCCGCACGAACGGGCATCTCCCTGGGGGGGCGCGCATTGTTGCGGATAGGGAAGACATAGGGGTAGACCGATTTCCCCGGTTTGAGGAGGGAACACATACGCTTGAAGTATTCCACGTAGTGTGTGTCGTGAACGGCCTTGATGTGCTTCTCGGAAAAGTGGCGAGGCCTCATCTGCTCGAAGAGGTCGAGGGTCTTTATCCCCTCGAGGATGCGCTCGATCCGTACCGGGGCCTCGACGTACCCCCGCTCATGGATATGATGGATATCGTGTTTGTCGTTGACCACCAGGGCGATCCGCTTCTCGATCGACCGCGTGGTATGGACGGGCGCCGCTGGGTGTGTCCGGGTGTATTTCGGCGGACGGACCCGGACCGGATCATCGGTGACCGAGGAGACCACTATATCGATATAACCGGGGGGACAGGACGCACCGTATTTTCTTGTGAGGATAGCCCGTATGATCCTCTGGAGAAGCGCCGCTGAGAGAGGGGTGTCCTTCCCCAGGGGATCGAAGACCAGGTAGGGGGGGCAGTCGTCCCCCGGCCGAAAGGGAGTCTCGTAGGTGGTATTGATGACCGGATAGGCCCCGTACTGCTCGTAGAACCGCAGCCGCTTGCGGCTCTGGGCCAGTTCCGCCTCGCTCTTGCACAGGCAGGGGTCATCGGGGAGACACTCGAAGAAGAGCCCGATTTCGCTGAGAGCTGCCGCCTCTTCCCGGACCCTGTCGTAGAGGGCACCGCCGACCCCGCGCCCCGGCCTAGTTGCCTCGATGGAGATGTAATCGAGATAGCAGAACCCCACGTCGGGGGCATGCTGGAGGAGGGCAAAGCCTTTTACGTCCCCCCGCTGGCCGTCCGCCACGAAGAGGATCGACTTGAAGCGATACTTCATCGGATTGGCAAGCTGAAGAGGAAACTTGGCGATGTCCTGTTCGTCGAGACCGGCAAACTGGCTCCGCAGGATGGCCTGAACCTGAGCGATGGCCTCGTGATCGCGGGGAAGGGTATCGTCATATATGCGCCTGATGCGAAACATCCGGGGTACCTCCTGTCTTCGATAGCTGTTCTGTACCGAATTATACCACATCCCCGTGGGGGAGGGACACAGTATGTTTACAGGGAACGTATCGTCAAGAATGAGACATAGCCGCCTTGGGCTATTCCTTTCTCCTCAGTTTGAGGAGATCGCTGAACCTCCGTGACGGCGGGAAAATCCCCTCCTTTACCAGGCGGACGTCTTCGATGGAAAAGAAGGCCCTGGGATTGTAGGTCTGTACGCTGTGGACAACCGCCTTGACCTTCTCCCGGTCGATCACGGTGAATATGAGATCGACCGGGCCGGTGGCCCCCTCCGCTTCCACCGTGGTCACCCCAAATCCCGACGACCTGAGATAGGCGACAAGCTTCTTGGCATCCCTCTGGGTAATGATGCGCAGAATGACCCTGCCTACGGCCAGGCGTTCCTCCACGAAGATCCCCACCAGGTTCCCTCCGGCAAAACCGAGGGCATAGGCAAGGTAGTAAACGGGGTTATTGAGGTTCTTCATGATCTGACCGATCGCGATCAGCCATATGAGGATTTCGAAGAACCCGAAGATGGGGGCGAGAAACTTCATCCCCCGCGAAATATAGATTATTCGGATCGTCCCCAGCGTTACATCGACGACCCGCGCCAGGGCGATCATCAGAGGGATGATAACCCACGTAAACAGGGATGAATCAAAAAGGGAAACAGTATCCATAGCATTCCTCTTTCTTTCTTATGTTGTACCTACTCAATTGCTCTTTTTTAAGAGAAAATCAAGGACTTTAACTTAGTTTCTAACAGGAAATCAAGGACTTTATCAATGCCATTTGCGGAAAGCCGAATGGCGTCCGCCCGCAGAAGATCATTTCATTTGACTTTTTACCGGACAGCATATATAAGCCGACCCCTCAATGATGCGCCTTTCGGTAACCGTGAATCCTTTCTCTCCTGCTGACTCTCTTGGTAAGGCGAATTCAAAGAAGAATCATATCCATCCGGCAGAAAAGGGTCTTAAATATGCTTGAAAATGTGCGCATTCCCACGTACGGGGTGCGCGAGGAGATCGCGCAATCTATCATCCACGGCATCGGCATCGTCCTTGCCATAGCCGCGCTGGCAGTCCTTAC
>CAZOHQ010000039.1:0-11002 GCA_964579455.1 uncultured Syntrophaceae bacterium
GACTCGGGTAGGTGCACGTCACCCGGTTGAGCCACTTCGGCGCGCCGGCCGGCGGCCGCTTGGCGAAGAACTCCTCCCCCTCGATGCCGTCGGGGAACCGCTGCAGCGTCATCGGCCGGTCGCCGTTGATGCGCAGGAAGGGCTCGGACACCGCGAGGAGGTAGTCGGCCAGGTCGCGCTTGGTGATCGCGGGCGACTGCCCCGCAGCCGGCCACAGCACCTTCTCGGCGCTGGACAGCTTCACCCCACGCGTCCCATGGGGACCGTCGATGGACAGGATCTCTGCTTCGGCCACGGCTGAGCCTAACCCGGCCGTCAACGACGCCGACCTTGGAGAGGGGTTCCCAGCACCGCGCTTTTCCCTTATCATACTGCTGGTTGCCATATATGTGCTCAGGCCGCTCGATTTTTCGGTGTTTCCTTCCATTCTCCTGGTCGCAACGCTCCTGAGGCTTTCACTGAATGTGGCCTCCACACGGCTGATACTCCTCCACGGGAATGAAGGTCCCGCAGCGGCCGGAAATGTCATAGGGGCCTTCGGAAGTTTTGTGGTGGGCGGCAACTTCGTGGTCGGCCTTATCGTCTTTCTGGTGCTGGTGCTGATTAATTTTATCGTCATCACCAAAGGCGCAACGCGGGTGGCGGAAGTGGCCGCACGATTTACCCTTGATGCCATGCCTGGCAAGCAGATGAGTATCGACGCCGATCTCAATACGGGTCTGATCAACGATGCGGAAGCACGGAAACGGAGAAGTGATATTGAGAAAGAGGCAAATTTTTACGGGGCGATGGACGGCGCGAGTAAGTTTGTAAGAGGGGACGCGATAGCGGGTATCGTAATCACTCTGATCAATATCCTGGGGGGGCTGATTGTGGGCGTCCTGCAGCAGGGTATGCCTATGGCGGATGCCGCGCACACCTATACCCTCCTGACGGTCGGAGATGGTTTGGTCACGCAGATCCCTGCCCTGATTGTTTCTACCGGCGCCGGTCTGCTGGTGACCAGATCCACCGCTTCGAACGACCTTGGCCAGGAATTTAAGGAACAGATCTTCATGCAGCCGAAGGTGATCTCGACCGTCTCCGTTATGCTGGTGATATTCGCCCTGGTTCCCGGTATGCCCAAGATCCCATTCTTTATCCTGGCGGGCCTGATGGCCTTTCTCGCGTACACCTTGTCCCGTGCGTTGCCCGCGGATGAGGCGGTGGAAGAAGGCACCCCCCTCCGGGATACGGGACCGGAAACCGTTGAATCCCTTCTTCCTCTTGATCCACTCGAACTTGAGGTGGGGTACGGTTTGATATCCCTTGTTGATAACGATCAGGGGGGAGAACTCCTCCATAAGATCAAGACTTTGAGGCGACAGATGGCCACCGAAATGGGATTCATCATGCCGGTTGTGCATATCAGGGACAATCTCCAGTTGAAGCCCAACGAATACGTATTCAAACTGAAGGGGATGGATATTGCCGGTGGAGAACTGATGGTGGGCAGGTATCTCGCGATAACCTCGGGCGACACGGGAATCAAGATACGGGGTGTAGAGACGAAGGAACCGGCGTTCGGTCTCCCCGCTTTCTGGGTTGAAGAGGGTGAAAAGGAAGCCCTGCAGGCCAGAGGGCTGGTGGTGGTTGATCCTGCCACGGTTGTCACCACTCATTTGACGGAGATTGCAAAAACCTACGCGGACGAACTGCTCGGCAGACAAGAGGTTCAATCACTCCTGGATAATCTGGCACTCAGTCACCCCGCCATCGTCAGGGAACTGGTGCCGAACGTGATACCTCTTGGGACTCTCCAAAAGGTATTACAGGGTCTCCTTAAAGAGAAGATACCCATCCGTGATCTTTTGACGATACTGGAGACACTGGCGGAGTACGTTCCCGTGACAAAGAACGCAGAGGTGTTGAACGGATATGTAAGGCATTCCCTGGCCAGAACGATAACGAGGCAGTACCAGGACACAGAGGGGAATATGACAGTCGTCATGGTTTCTCCCTATGTTGAGGACAGTATCAATCAGTCTGTCAAGCGCACGGAACACGAGTCATTTATTGCCGCAGACCCCAATTTTATACAGAAGATTGCCGTTAGTTTTCAGGAGTTTGTCAAGACCTTCGCTGAAAAGGGGCTGCAGCCGGTTATCCTGTGTTCTCCGAATACGCGGGTATATATGAAGAAGATCCTGGAGCGGTTTTTCCCACATGTCGCGGTACTTTCCCATAACGAGATTACGCGAGACATCACCATAAAATCACTGGGTATGCTGAGAGTGGAACATGCAGATAAAACGATATGAAGTCGCCAGCATAAGCCAGGCAATGGCAAAGATACGGAACGACCTTGGAGCTGATGCGATAGTCCTCTCCGCCACGAGACTTAAAGGGGGCTCCGGTATCGAAGTGGTGGCTGCCAGGGATGATGTTGGTGATACCGGCTCCCGCCAAGGAGGGGGCGGCTCTCCCGATATCTTCTCCCTCTTTGTGTCGGAGATGGACCAGTTGAAGGCCCTTATCGGTACGAGGGATATATCCGCACAGCTGAAAGAAGTCAAAGATGCCATGAATACCGTTTCCGATATCCTCGGAATCGGGGGTACAATGGGTGTTTCTCCGGTCCTCTCAAGGGTGTACCGCAGGCTTGTCTCGAACGGCATATCGAAGCAGCGCGCCGCCGGTCTGGTGAAGGAGGCGAAGAAGCGCCTGCCGGAACAGACGGGTGATTACGACAGCGCCCTCATGATTGTCAGAGATATTATCAGACAGTCGATAGTCCCTTCGTCCCGGAGCACCGGAAAGAAGAGAATTGTTGCATTTATCGGTCCCACCGGCGCGGGAAAGACGACAACCCTTGCAAAACTTGCGGCCGGGTATCGGTTTGACGAGGGACGCACTGTCGGTATTGTAACCATGGATACGTTCAAGGTAGGAGCTGTGGCCCAGTTAAGAAAATATTCGGAGATACTTGATATTCCTGTCGAGATCGCCCCCGGCCTGAAGGATCTGCGCAGGGCCGTGGAAAAATTCTCCGACAGGGATATGATATTCGTCGATACGCCCGGAAAAAGCCGAAGGGACGGTGAACATCTGCTCCGGTTGAGAGAATCTCTTACCGCCGGATTCCCCATTGAAACCAATCTCGTTTTGAGCACGACGGACAATCAGGAGCATCTGATCGATACCGTGCAGAGATATGGTGTGACCGGGTATGAGAGTATCATATTTACAAAATTAGATGAGTCTGATAGCTTCGGCTCCATCTATAATGTGATCAATCATGCGTCAAAGCCGGTATCCTATGTGACGAATGGCCAGAATGTTCCGAGGGATATCAGCAGGATAACCCCCGAGAAACTGGCTGAGATGCTGGTAGACGGACTCGTGCAATAACCGCTTCGTGAAGCGCTTGGAAGAAACGTTCGGGTGCCATAATTAAATAACCCGGTTCATATCAGAGAGAGGTGTGAGGTGGATCAAACTGCAGCGCCAAGAGTAATGAAGAAAGTCGAGAAACGACCGGTGAAGGAAGTCTGGAAGCGGAACCGGACCATCAGAGTGGTATCCATTACCAGTGGGAAGGGGGGAGTTGGTAAGACAAATATAGCGGCAAATATAGCGTATATACTGTCAAAAATGGGGAAAAAGGTGTTGCTGATTGATGCGGATGCGGGGCTGGCGAATGTGGATGTGGTCCTGGGTATCTCATCGGAGTACAACCTGCATCATGTCCTCAGCGGCGAGATGCGGTTGTCTGACGTAATCGTAGAGGGCCCGGGGGGAATCAAGATACTGCCGGCGGCTTCCGGTATTCAGTCAATGGCCGAACTTTCCAAAGGGCAGAAGCTGACACTGCTGGAGGAACTGAATGATCTCAATGAGGATTTTGATTTCGTGCTTATCGATACGGCCGCCGGGATAGCGGGGAATGTGATGTATTTTAATGTGGCTGCCAAAGAGATTATCGTGGTCGTCACGCCTGATCCTACCTCCCTGACCGATGCCTACGCCTTGATCAAGGTGATGTACCAGAATTATGCCGTGAAACGGTTTATGATACTTGCCAATATGGTTGAAGGCTCTCACGAGGCAGGGGAAATTTATATGAGATTAAGCAATGCCGTGGACCATTTCCTGAATATTTCCGTCGATTATCTGGGATATATATGCAGTGATCGCAAAGTCAGGACAGCCGTTAGAAAGCAGAGCCTGCTGGTGAAAATGTACCCTGATTCCAAGGCAAGTGAAGGGCTTTTTGAGGTTACGCAGGGACTGTATCAGAGGAACCCGGAAGACTGCGAATCCGGAAACATAAAATTCTTTAGCGGGGCTATTGTTGACAGCAAGAATTGACAGAAAAGAACGAGATAAACGTATCATGCAATATGCGCCCCTCGTCAAGAATATTGTCGAGAGAATCGTAATGCGGCTGCCCAGGGATGTGAGCAGCGATGATCTGATTCACGTTGGTATCATAGGGGTGATAGACGCCCTCGAAAAGTTTAATGAGAAGAGGAATGTACGATTTGAAACCTATGCCAAATTCAGGATTCGGGGGGCGATACTGGATGAGTTGAGATCAAGAGATACGATGCCCCGGTCGGCCAGGAACAAGAGCGCACGCTTGGAAAAGGCATTTAATGTGCTGCGTGAGAGATTGGGCGTACCTCCGACGGGTGAGGATGTGGCGGATTACCTCGGGATATCCCTCGACGAATATTATCGGCTTTTGGATGATGCGAAAGCGGTTTCTATATTGAGCAGTGATGACCTCCCGCCGGAATACAGTGAAGGACATGCGGGAAATGATCTGCTGGAAAAAATAGATCAGAACAATCCTTTCCTTCTCCTTGAGAATCGGGAAATCAAGCGGATGTTAATAGACAGCATACAATCACTTCCCGGGAAGGAGAGGCTGGTCCTGTCTCTCTACTATTATGAGGAATTGACACTCAAGGAGATAGGGGAGATTATGGACTTGACGGAGTCAAGGATATGTCAGATACACTCACAGTCGATCATGAGATTGAGGGGCAGATTACAGGATTTGAAGCCTTCGGCTTAAGGGGGTGTCAGGTATGACAGAAAATAGCGATCTTGTGAAGTGTCTCAGTAAAAGTGCGCGTGTCATCCGCTGGAACCCGGTAGTGATGGTGTGTCTTGCGGCCGTGGTGTTTGTAGTGGGAGCCCTGTCTCTGGAATTGACGGTGCGACATGCATGGTCAGCCTCCCCTGAACCCCAGGGAGTAGAAGATAAAGAATCGGCCTCCGGTCTCGGATATCCCGTTATAATAGATGAACGGGGGACACTCGATACGCCAGTGGAGGATGCCACCGGAGGCAGGTTTCAATACTTCAAAGGCTTTGTCGTGTGCCTGGACAGGTGTAACGACAAGATCCTTGTGTGTGACATGGTCTTGGAATTATATCAGGATATGGACCTTACCCAAGACAGGGTCGACTTGCGGAAGATCATATACGATATATGTCTGAAGATATCGGATATCCCCGGGACCCGCCGGTCCTTGAAAGGGGAGATAAAGACGTGCCTGAATGAGTTTATGGGGGGAGATATCATACAACAGGTATACTTTACCAAATTTGTTCTATTATGAACTGAGTGACACCTGTGCTTTTTCGAAAATCAAATGGTTCCGGGGGTCTTGCCCGCGACCGTATTGCGCAATGCCTGAGACAGGAGATACAATATTATGACCAAGAGTGATCAAAGCCTCATATCCGCAGAGATAGCGAAGGATTTCGAATCAACCGTGCTGCAGGGTTTGATGCCGGGGCTTCTCCACAGTTTTGCGAATCCCTTGAACGGCATCCTGGGCAGGTCCCGTCTCTTGCAGGAGCGGGTGGAAAAGACGATTGAAGCGGTAAACGGCCATAACGGTATGGGTGACACGATCCTCAAGGGGTGTAACGGGATAGCCCGTGACGCCGATCTCATTGTCAGAGAATCAGAAACATTTTTCGATCTGTTCGGTAAGATTTCCGGGAAAATGTACCGATTGAGTGATACCACTGTTCAGCACGTTAATCTTTCCGAGCTTATAGAGGCCGAAGTCGCCTTCCTGGAGTTTTATCTGGATTTCAGGCATACCATCGATAAAAAATTGTTCTTGAACGGGAGCGTCCCCTCTGTGCAGGGTACATACTCCTGCTATTCATTGTCTTTATTCGCACTGATCAGGCGGTCAATCGATGCCATGAAGGGGAACGGTACGGGAGAACTGGTCATCGTCACTGATTATGATGATTCATCTGTCTGTATAGATATCAAGGATACGGGAAAGCCTCTGTCGAAGGCCCGGACAAAGAGACTCTTCGAGGCCCTGGAGAAGGAAAATCCTGCCGCTTGCGACCTGGGAAAAGACAGGGAATTCTTCAATGCCCTCTTTCTTCTGAAGGGCTACGGGGGAGTGTTCAGGGTTGAGCGTGAAGAGAAATATAATGTCGTAACAGTCAGTATGCCGTATAAAAATAACCGGGGCCAATCGACAAAGCGCCAGGGTACGAAGAGAGGACATCTCCCTGAGAGTTTAACGCTTTTCTAAGGGCTTTGTTATTTATTCTTTAAAGATTTTGGTGAATCATGACGATATCAGTGTAAAGGGGGAGGTCTAGCGACGTACCCACTGCCTCTGCCTGGAAGGGAGGTTGAGACATGGTAAGGGCGATTGATGTGCAACAGGTACTGTTGCAAACGAATTCGGTTGAGCGTGTTCAGCAGACCCAACAGCAGCATCCCGATGTCCAGCAACGGTACTTCGAAGATCAGTTGAGCAAAGAAAAGAAGAACCTGAAAGAAAAGGTGTCGAGCGCCGAGGGCCTCGATGAATTAAGAATCAGGGAAGAAGAGAGGCGCGACAGTGGGGATCGACACAAGAGGAAAAAGAAGAAAAAAGAAGGAGAACATGGCGCCGGTGCCGGTGAAGTTGGAGAGACAGTGGATATAAGGGTATGAGTGCGGAGTTGATGCTGGGTATACAGATTTTTGCTGACGTGGTGTTGTGTGCCATAATTGCATTGTTGCTTTGGGTATTGAACAGGGAAAGCCGGAAGAAGATGTGCGGGGTTGACGCAGATTCTCTTGCCGAACTTCGAGGACTGATCGAGTTGTCAAAGGATTCGGCGGATTATCTGATACGGGCCCTGGATGAAGGGAGAGATTCTCTTGAGGAGGTCGCGCATTCCCTTGATGAAAGAGAAACACGCCTGAGGGCGTTGATGGAGAAGCTGGACCGTGATTCTGATACTATGCGGAAGGATCCGCGGTATGGGCAGGCTATGGAGATGGCAAGGCGTGGTTTGCCGGGAACTGAAATAGCCCAAGCGTTGGATCTCACAGAAGGCGAGATAGATCTCATATTGAGTCTTGATCTCAGAAAGAATAAAGATACCGGTTAATGCCACTGCCTAGCCTGCCTGCTACCCTATCACCCCATAGCGTTAAATATCTCCTGCACATTCAAAACAGGGCACATTCCCTGCCTCCGCTTTCCGTCGGCGAGGTCGTACAGGCGACCGTTGTCGGGAAGGGGGGAGGTAAGGGAGTATTCTTAGATGTGAAAGGTGCTCGAATCTTAGCGGAATCCGCTCTGTTCCTGAAAGGGGGCACGAAGGGATTGGTGAGAGTGGAGCAGTTGCGTCCCCGGGTCATCCTTCGTATCCTGCAGTCGGGGGGGGAGATACCGCCCCGCCCCCTGAGTTCCGACTCAAAGGACTTCCTCAATATCTTCATGAACGGCGGCAGGGAATTGGGCCAGGAGGGCCTCGGCGAAGTTGTATCCTATCTGGGGAAACAAGATCTGGAAGATATACGAAGCATGATCAGATCTTTGGTATTTTCTGAACAGAGCACACAAAATCCCCTCTTTCTCAAAGAGTATGTCCACAGGATCGGGTATCTGCTGGAGGGTACGTTGAAGAAACTCCTGGAGAGAAAACCCGTATCGAATAAGAGCGATGTCAAAAGCCTCAAAGCGCTCTTGCTCAGGATATCCAACCGGTTGGATATCCTGGAGAAAAACCCAAAAGCTCCCGGTATGGAAAAGATTGCCCGATTTGTGCGTTCTTCTTTGAGCGCAATTGAATCGCAACAGGCGACCAACTGTCTTCTCCAGTCTTCCGATGACACGTATAGTTTCCAGATTCCCCTCCAGTTTCCGGGAAAACTGGGTATGGCTGAGATCGTGGTAGAATTCGACCATGAAGACTCGGCAGACAAGGGAAAGAGGAAAAGAAGGAAGATCCTCTTTCTCCTGCGCATGGATGCGCTGGGGGACGTTGTCGTTGAAACGGGAATTACACAAAAGGATATAGCGTGTGTGGTGAAGTGTCGCAACGAAGATGTGTGTGTCTTTATAGCCCCACACCTGAAAGAGCTGGAGGGAGCATTGACGGCCCTGGGATACCGGGTGGTCTCGCTTGCGTGCGTATTGGATCAGGGAGAGACAAAAAAAGACAGGCAGACATTTCGCTGTTTATCTGATCGGGAGATCATTGATCTGCGGGCGTAGGGCGCCGCACATCTCTGAGAGGAGCTCTTGTGGGCAGAGATACGAAAAAAGATATCATTGCGACCGCACTGCGATATGATGCCGCAAAGGATCAATCTCCCCGGGTTACCGCCAAGGGGCGGGGATATGTAGCGGAGAAAATCATAGAGCTTGCCGCCCAGAACGGGATTCCGATAAAAGAAGATCCCGCACTGGTAGAGGTCTTAAGCCGGCTTGATATTGACCAGCATATCCCTGTCGAGCTTTACCAGGCGATAGCGGAGATTCTCGCCTTTGTGTATTCTCTCAACAACCGGTACAGGGGGACAGACTGACCGGGAAAATTTTTCCGCACGAACAAAATTGCCCACCCGCGGTACAGTACTGATGGTACGGTACGGATTACGTTTCTTCTCCCTGGCATGCCCACTCTATCGATATTCTCAGCAGCAACCAAAGCAATTATAGCTGGTTACGCACGTATCTGGTGACGGTATCTCCGGATCGGCGATCCGATGGGTATGAGATTTCACGGTTCGGCTCGTTCTCCCCTTCCCACCTCTGGAGAAAGGGTCCAACATATTGATATAAAATATTATTCATGGACTTTGTCCCTGGAACAGGTCGGCCCGATATGTCATGGCATGCAAATTGCCTTACCAACAGAGAGTCCAGGAGGGAATGTCGTGATAAACAACTTGAGTGTAATGGCCAACCGAGGCGTAGCGCAGATCACCAGGCTTGACCTGGTTGCGAATAATATCGCCAACGTCAGTACTCCGGGGTTCAAGGTATCTCAATTATACATGGTTGATGCAGGGCTGGTGGATGATGGAGCGGGTACCCAGTCTTCACATAATCTCATGTCGATAGACGATTTCTCGCAGGGGACGATTCAATCGACCGGTAACGTACTGGATCTGGCAATAGAAGGAGAGGGATTTTTTACGATACAGACGGAGAGTGGAGATGCGTATACCCGAGACGGTCGATTTCAGATGGATGGAGAGGGGAAACTGGTTACGCTGTCGGGCGATTATGTCCTTGGAAGATCGGGATTGATCTCCTTCGAGGGCGATACGATAGAATTTGATAAGGAGGGGGCGGTCATCGTCGATGGTGTTGAGGTGGATGTCTTGAAGATCGTACGCTTCGAAAGTCCTTCCGCCTTGAACAAGCTTGGTGAGGGTCTGTACGGTGACCCCGATAACCTGGCCGGTATGCGGGTAGAGGAAGAACCGACTGTTCAATCCGGGTGTCTGGAAGGTTCCAATGTGCAGGTTATAACAGAAATGACCAGGATGATTGATATACAACGGTCATTCGAGTTGTATCAGAAGGTCATACAGACCCTTCAGGATATGGATACATTATCAACGACACGCCTCGGAAAACTTGCATGATAGCGGAGGAGGCAGGACAAGGAGGATAGTATGCTACGGGCTTTATGGACGTCTGCTACAGGGATGCAGGCTCAACAGATAAACCAGGATGTAACGGCAAATAATCTTGCCAATGTCAACACGGTGGGGTTCAAGAAAGCCAGGGCGGATTTTCAGGACCTGTTGTATCAGATCTACTCGCAATCGGGGTCGGAGATGTCTACCGGCAACCAGTTGCCTGTCGGTATGGAAATCGGTATGGGGGTCAAGCCGGTAGATGTTCAGAAGCTTTTCTCTCAGGGGGACTATGAGCAGACCGGCAATGACTTTGACTGGGCCATAGAGGGGAATGGGTTTTTTCCGCTCAATGACAGCGACCGCACGGTGTATACGAGGGCGGGTAATTTCAAGGTGGACAAGGACGGGTATGTATGCAATTCCGAGGGGCTACAACTGATACCCGAGGTGACCGTACCTTCGGAAACGGTTGCCTTCACGATTGACAGTGGGGGGACGTGGACGGCCGCGGACGAAGACGGTTCTACTCTGGCGAGCGGCAGAATCGAGCTTGCTCGATTCGTGAATCCGGCGGGGCTGACCAGTCTGGGGAGAAACATCTACGCCGTGAGCGAGGGATCAGGTGACGCTGTAACGGGCAATCCTGGGAGTGACGGTCTTGGTACCATATCACAAAACTTTCTTGAGATGTCCAACGTCAGCGTGGTGGATGAAATGGTAAAGATGATCGTGGGGCAGAGGGCATACGAAATCAATTCGAAGGCGGTTCAGACAGCGGATGCAATGTTGCAGATCATTAACAATCTCAAGGGGCAATAATGAAGAAAGCTCATGTCTTGCAATATATTACAGCTCTTTTTCTTGCGACTTTCACCATGGTGGTCATGGGTGAAGCTGTCCCTGCGGCAACGATACCCATAGGGGAGGAGACGATCAAAAAGGCAGTGACCGAGTATATCATCCAAAATATGCCGTGGCCGAAAGGATCCGTGCGCATTGCGTTTCATTCCCGTATATCCGCCGTAACCTTTCCAGGTGAGAACATCGTGTACGGGATCGTAACCGGCCGATCTCCGCATTCCACGAACCGTCAAAGAG
>CAZOHQ010000040.1:0-633 GCA_964579455.1 uncultured Syntrophaceae bacterium
GGCGTCCCGGCCGGCGCCCAGATGCCGAGCCCGACGGCGGACACCGACATGAGCAGTCCCACCCGGTCCAAGCGCCCGGGCCGCGGGTCGGAGGAGGTAGGGACCAGGACACGGCCCGCCAGCAGTGCGAGGGCCGCGATGGGAATCCTCATATCTATCTGAAGCATTATATTATTGATGATGATTACCCCCAGATAGCACAATATGCCGATCCTGGCCGATCTGTCCGATATCGGCCGTCTGGAAACAAAGGATATGCCCAAAAAGGCAAAACCGATCGCGATCGCGAAAGAAAATTCCGGCTGATGCAGCAGCCAGATCGCCTGATAGCTGGTACTGCTGATAATTTCCAGGCTCCTCGAAAAGACCATCCCCATGGCAAGATAAAAGAGGCTTACGAGGATACAGTAGAAAGCGAACTGGCCCTTCGTGATCTTTTCCGGAAACAGCCTGAATCCCTTTACATCGCGGGGCCGCGTAAGGAACTCACGGGCCCTTTCAACCGCCCCCCGTCGCGGCGCGCGGAGCTCGATCCGGGCCATGACCCGATCGGTAAAATCATCGGGTGGCCGCACCGCGGGCATCTCTTTTATCATATTGGTGATTGCTTGATTTTTGATTTTCTCTTCCATT
>CAZOHQ010000040.1:643-10973 GCA_964579455.1 uncultured Syntrophaceae bacterium
AGCAGAAAGTCACACGGACAGACAAGGGAGGTTAAAACCTCCCCTACCCACTCAACAGTCCCCTACCCGCATAGTTACATTCCCTGGGTAGGGACGACTTTATCTGTTTTTTTAGGGTAGGGGCGACTTCATCGCCCATGATAACGCTGGGAGGTTAAAACCTCTCCTCCCCTTTTATCGGGTGTTTCTCTGACTGTTTCTCTATCAATTGAAGATGTTTTCATGAAAAAGGCATCAATACATTGGATCGATGCCTTGGCTGGAAATAATCAGATCTTGTGTGAAGGTGAAAATTTGAGCACTATAGCAAGATTACTCCTGCTGAACTATGGGCGAAAGGAAACCGACCGCCCTTTCTTCTCCGCTCTTCCCGCTTATTTTTGCTCCAAAATCATCAAAGTAGCTCAAGGAGGCACTTTCTCCGAGTGAGTGGACTCCCAGTTCCGGAGGATAGTCGTAAACATCATCGGGCGTTACATAGAGATTTGTCCGGATTATGGCATATAACTCTTTTCCTTTGCCCAGCCGCACCATATCGGAATATGAGCCGGTATTAAGCGTTCCATTCCATTGGACCAGCGTAAAGTAATCATTATCTGCCGCCCAGTCATCAACATTGTCCACGGACCAGTGGATATCCCCGCTTCTCGGATTACCCAGTCTGTTTGTTACATCAAGGGGACTGGTATTTGCCGTTCCATGATCGCTCTGATCACCGTAAAAGGCCCATATGTAATTGTCCCTCTCCCGCCATTCCTTGATAGTTACGGCGGTGCCGACAAGCTGCTCATATCTCTGAAACGTACCGCTTACATTATTCAAGAGTACAATCTCTCCGGTATCCGTTTCAATCTTCTTTATCACCTCTCCGGTGGCTCCGCTTGTCTTACCTGTTACTGTATTTCCTGTCGTGATAGCAGTTGTTCCCTCGTACCGTATCGAGGCCGCCTCAAGAACACGAACCATAATGGTTGCCCAATCGGAGAGATGGATTGCCCCGTTTGCTCTAAGATTCCAGAATGTTTCCCATTTTTTTCCTTCCCCCGGTTCATTACTATTCTTTCCCGTATCGGTTGATGTGTGAGAAGAAATACATATATACTCAATGCCGCCGTGAGTTACTATATCGTTAACAATATACGTGAGATTCGAAGCCCAGACGCCCCTGTCATTCCCGGCAGGCGGTTGATCAAGCACCGGGTCATTCGGTGACAGTTCCATATAGGCCATCCACTCGTCACCTCCGGAAGTACCACGACCGCCGCGATCCCAGAGAACGACCATGGGTGTACCCTCAAGAGAGCTATCCGGCAGCAGATAATCCGGGATTCCGTCGGAACTGTTACCCGTCCCTGTCGTGGTTCTCATGAATGAAAGGCCGTACGACCGCAACGTACCCGCACTATCGCCACTCAATCTGAATGATATGCCGCTGAGATAATAATCTGGTTTATCGAAGAATGTTCCACCCGAATCAGGACTCCCTCCGGCGACCTTAACCTGTGCGTCATAGTTCAGAAAATGCCCTCTGCTCAACCATGCGGCATAAAACGGGCTATCTTCTCCGTCCGGCAAGCCCACGACCGCCTCGACACGAGTTTGATTGCCTTTTCCACTTCCGCCGGTCGTCTTCGTAACGGCAAGGGCTGTGTCGCCGCCAACTTTCTGGATTTCAAACTCACCCAAACCGGTCCCGCTGTCATTCTCCGCCAGAGCTTCCAGCAGTTCATCTCCCCCGATAATCTCCGTTCCGCCGGCACCACCTGTCTTAATCGCCTCCAAAGGAACGGCGTAGGTGAGTGTCTTTGACGCGAAGGAGGAGTCGAGATCGCCAAACCTGCCCGTAGAGGTAAGATTCACGAACCTCTGCAGCACGATATAGTCCGTGGCATCGAAGGCAACGCTGAAGCCGTTTTCGGGATTCATGATATCCCTGATTCCCGTTAACGTATTTGCGGAGGTATCAATTTCATCATAGGCAAAGATTGTGCTGTCTTTTTCATTCCCGAGCGCATCATAGATCCTGAAGGCACCGTTACTGGGCGGAAAGAGAACATCCGCCCCCGTGAAAGAAATATCACTTCCCTTTGTCATGGTCTGGCTACCGTTTCCCGCAAGAGCGGGAAAGACGCGTGTACCTGCCGGTGATGCGGTCCCGGTCAACGAGAAGCGAAGCTCGGAGCCCTCTTCTCCCGTCTCCATACGGTACCCGTTGAAGGCGTGATAAAAGGTTGGATCGCCAAAGACGGCCAGTGTGCCCGACACACCGGTTCCGTTTGTGGGAATTGTCTCCGGCATCTCACCGAAAACCTCTACCGTGAGAGTGGAGCCATTCAGGTCTTTAAAGTCATAAAAGTATGATTCTATCTCAAGCTCGAATGCACCGTTATTGCCACCGAAAAGGAATTCTTTCCCGTTGAGCACGGAAAGAACAGTGTCTCTGTCTTCTCCGGTTCCGCCGTTTAAAAACTCGCCGGCGGCGTAACGGTAACCGGATTCAGCCAGATAATAAGCACGCATACCCTGATCGGCCCTTACCTGGTGCAGGGTAGAGGTCGAAAACATCACGACAAGCGCCGATCCCAGCATGGCAAATATGACCATAACGACAATGAGAGCTATCAGCACGCTACCCCTCTGCCGTAATATATCCGGCATTGAATGAAACAATCCCGATTCTTCTATTTTAATCTCAACCGGCGTTTTTTTCATATTCAACCTTTACAATTATTTTTCTCACCCTATGGGTCCGCTTGACAAACCGCTGTTGCGAGGATTAACCGTTGTGGAGAAATCGACTGTCCCTGCCGAGCTGGTCTCATGATTCACTGCCAGATCTATCCTGATCTGGGACAGCTCTTTGATATCATCGGCAGGAGTCCACGCACCACCCGTGTCGCTGATATAAGTGAGGGAAAGACTGTTCACTCCATCAATCAGGATAGCACCATCCGTCAGTTGTATACCCTCCCCCGCGAGCTTGACGGCATTTCCGTCAAGACCTATTGTCGAACTGCCGCCGGGAGTCGTGAATCTGATGGAAGTGCCTCCCGCCGCTTCGACACTCATTATCTCGTTCATCTCGAGGCGGATACGCGCCATAGCAAGCTGAGCCTTCTGGGAAATAACAACGTTTTCCTTCGCAAAGAGATACCCCTCAATACCGCGAAAAAATCCACCACCCGCGATAACGGCAAGTATCGAAACCAGAACAAGTACGACAATTACCTCAATAAGTGTAAATCCCGATTGTTTTTTCACCTTTCCACTCCTTGACAAGATCTTCATGCACTATTGTGTAAATAAAGCCATAAGAGAATGCTCGCCCTTCACAAGGGTTACCTTCAGAATATTGGGGTCACTTCCCGATTCCTCGTAATCCGTTCCGTTAAGGGCAAAATCGGTATATTCAGTCGTAATATAAGAACCGTAGTCGCCATCAATCCGGCTCTTGAAACTCGACAGATCAAACGAAGAAGTGCCGACAGTGTTTCTGTAATCGGCAGTAATTTTATCCATAACCTCGGACAGTTCATACTGGTCCTTCGTCCAGTTTACGGGGATAACGCTCCTCGTCAGACCGGCATTCATAAAAGTGAACACCATTACGGCAAGGATACTCGATACGACAAGAGTCACGATGACCTCTATCAATGTAAATCCCCTGCTGCTATTACGATCAGCTATATAAGATAAAATCATGGTATATATCCCGTATTTCCGTATATGAGTATGGCAGAGCTCTTCCCGCCTATGGTAAGTGCCGTATCGCCTTTAGAACCACCGTCAAGATCGTATGGTCTTCCCCATGAATCAAAAGAGATTGTCTGTGAGGAATTCGATCCTTTCGGGAGACTGACAGTATCCGAATCTTCACCGGGGAGGGTTGCTTTTTTTGCCGCATTCGCGTCCCTGAAAAGCCAGTACCGGTTGCCCGTAAATTGTATACCCCAGTCAGAATCGCTGTTCATGCTCCTCATCTGGGCATATCGAAGATGGGATTTTATTTTTTCCACCTGCGCGTTGAGCTCGATTTCGTTCGTCGATACCACACGGGTCACAGCAACCGCTCCGATTATGCCAAGAATAATCAGGACAGCTATAACCTCTATTAACGTGAAACCCCTATGCCGCTCTTTTTGGAAACGAAAACTAAACAAGCTGTTCAATTCAATACTCCACCTGCACCAGACATGTCAGTTACCGGTACAGCGACAAGAGACATGCCCGCGAATCTTCTGTTATGTACTTATGAGAAACCGCGATTGCTACAGAGGCAAGAACAAGGTTGAAGAGATCGACTATTAAACAGTGGGATGGGTATCCTCTCGTCTCGGTAAAGCGGCACTTCAAAGAGAGAACAGCCATTTCGAGGACGCTTACATTACGCCAACATTCTTGTCTATCCGGATAATTCGTATTGTCGTTCAGATAAAGACAGAGGGAGAGTTAGGTTGAATACATTTTCCGTATATATTCGATCAGAGTTTTAAAATTCTTCCTATAGCTAGAGCTTACAATTCTCACCTGCTTCTTTTATATCATGGATCATATGATAAAGATACTCTCTTTTTATCACCCAAAATCCGCAATTGGTTTTGTATGGAAAGGTTTATCGGGTTACCGAGATTCAAAAAATGATTTCCCCGTAAAAGCAAAAGTGGGTAGGGGCGACTTCAGTCGCCCATGATAACGCTGGGAGGTTGAAACCTCCCCTACCCGTTTGCCGGACGATACATTCATAGGTGGGTAGGGGCGACTTTAGTCGCCCATGATAACACTGGGAGGTTGAAAGCTCCCCTACCCGTTTGCCGGACGATACATTCATAGATGGGTAGGGGCGACTTCAGTCGCCCATGATAAACCAGGGAGGTTGAAACCTCCCCTGCTCGCGAATCAGGGAATGCTCAGGGTTGAATGGATTATCTCTCGACTGAAGATCAGTATCCACCGCAAAGTCACGCGACTGCACCTTTTTCTCCCTCTTCAAGTGATTTCGAGGAAAAAAGGGGACGGTTGTATTTATTAACAAACGGTAAATATAGGGACTTCCCATAATTTATTAACCACCGTAGACATTAGATCTCTATTTACGCTTGACGTAAAGCGTAAAAGAGTGTAATTTTTAAAGCATGATTCGATCGTTTGCCTGCAAGTATACCGAAAAATTATACCATGGTGAGAGGGTGCCCCGTTTTCAATCCATTACACAGCAGGCTGAACGGCGGTTACAGATACTTGACAGTGCCACTTGTATCGAAGATCTGATGAATCTTCCCAGTAATCGCTTTGAATCTTTAGGGGGAAACCGGTCCGGCCAGCAAAGCATTCGAATTAACCAGCAGTGGCGTGTTTGCTTCGAGTGGCGGGAAGACGGCCCATACAACGTAGAGATTGTTGATTATCACTAGAAAGGAGAAACGCTATGAATGCCATGCGCCCCATACATCCCGGCGAAGTACTGAAGGAAGAACTGGCTGAAATCAGCATGACCGCCAATGCCTTTGCCCAAGCACTGCATGTGCCGGCCAACCGGATAACCGCTATCCTGCACGGCAACCGCTCCATTACCGCAGATACTGCGCTTCGCATTTCCCGTTTCTTTGGCACCACGCCTGAATTCTGGCTGAATCTTCAGACATCATATGACTTGAAGATGGTCAGAGAATCTGTAGGCAAAAAGGTAGAACAGGAAGTCAGACAAAGGGACGCTGTTGACTTATCAACTTCTACTTAAAAGCATTGATAATAAAGGGTAAACTTAGAGATACTTACCATCATTCACAAAGGGGGACAGATTTATTTCGTTAATCTGGTCCCCTTTTTTAGTCGAAAGTGGATGAGAAAACACTGCCGGTGACATCGAGGAAAAAATTTATGCTATTCAAGCAGGATAATCCTTGAGATCTCCGCCAGGGACATTGAGATCTTGATAATAAACACCGGGAGGTTAAAACCTCCCCTACCCGTTTGCCGAGCGATACATTCATAGTTGGGTAGGGGCGACTTTAGTCGCCCACGGTAACGCTGGGAGGTTGAAACCTCCCCTACCCGTTTGCCGAGCGATACATTCATAGTTGGGTAGGGGCGACTTCAGTCGCCCACGGTAACACCGGGAGGTTAAAACCTCCCCTACCCGTTTGCCGTACGATACATTCATAGATGGGTAGGGGCGACTTCAGTCGCCCACGGTAACGCTGGGAGGTTGAAACCTCCCCCACCCGTTTGCCGAGCGATACATTCATAGGTGGGTAGGGGCGACTTTAGTCGCCCACGATAACCCAGGGAGGTTGAAACCTCCCCTACCCGTTTGCCGGACGATACATTCATAGGTGGGTAGGGGCGACTTCAGTCGCCCACGGTAACCCACTCAAAAGTCCCCTACCCTCTTTTATCCGGCTCGCCGGTCTCTTCCTCCATCAATTCACGCAGTTTCTCCAGCCCACGGTACGCCCTCATCTTCGCGGCACTCAGGGAAAGCCCTGTTATTTCAGCGATCTCTTCAAAAGAAAGCTCCTGATAGAATCTCATGACAACCGCCTCTTTCAGTGTATCTGAAAGCATGTGGAGGCACCTGTTCAGATGACGTATCCTCTGGTCGTTCATCAGAGAATGTTCGGGGTTGGAGGGATTACCTCTCGACTGAAGATCAGTATCCACCACAAAGTCAGATGATTGTCTCTTTTTCTCCCTCTTCAGGTGATTTCGTATGAGATTCAAACCGATCGTGTAGAGCCAGACAAAAAACTTCTTTTTCTGATCGAAACGCCCGAGGTTCTCAAACGCCTTGACAAATGTCTCCTGAGCGAGATCGCTCGCGTCCTCGTAGGAACCCGTCATACGGCAGGCAAGGGTGAATATCGGCGCCTTGTATGTGTCCACCAGCAGGGCGTAGGAATCACGATCCCCCGCAAGGACAGACCGTACGATCTCGATCTCTTTTTTTTCTTCCATCTTCCGTACCGGAACGGTTGAAATATGCGTATCGGGGACATGACCCGATTTAGTCCCATCAAATCGGGATCGTGTCCCCAGATATAAGAGAATATTTTAAAATTCTATCCGTTTTTTGATAGGCTTGTAGACTTTTTTTCGATGTATTATACCGAGAATACAAATATCGTCACCGAAAACTTTGAAAACAACACGGTAATCTCCGACTCTCAGCTTCCAGTATCCTTTAAGGGTTCTTTGCAACGGTTTTCCGTAGACTTCAGGTTGCGTGGAAAGCCGATCTTCGATGGCTCTCCTGATCATTCCCCTGTTTTTGGTATCAATTTCAGGCAGGTCAGATTTTTTAACGTCAGGATGGTATTTAAGTTTGTATGCCATTGCCTTTTCACAAAAGCCAATTCTTATGACCACACATCGTCATGACTCAGCGCTTTGGAGTCATTCCATGATTGCTCCCTTTTCTCGGCAAATCCGGAAAGGGCGGTATCCTCTTGAATCTCCATGGCCTCTTTGATCAAATCCCTTACCTTGGCGGATAATGAAACATTATCCTTTTCTGCCAGAAGTCGAACGTCCTGGTACAGCACATCGTTCAGGACTACATTTATACGTGGATTTTGAGCCGGCATGATCTTTTCCTCCTGATAAAATCTGATTGAAGTGTAACAGTGGTGACACACCATGTCAAATCAAAAAGACATACTAGAAGGGAGCAGGGTTCCCGTAATTATCCGGTTAACATAAGAAAATTACTTGCCTTGATTACAAAACCGGACTGACCCCCATGAGTTGCCCAGATCAGAGCGATGGAATATTGTCAAGAGGAGAGTGCTGGGAGTCGGGGACATGACCCGGTTTAGTCTCATCAAATCGGGATCGTGTACCGTACCCAGACAGAAGACTTTGACATGACCACCTGTAAACGTGATACTTTAATTAGAGCTTTTGTATAACATTTAGTTTGATGGAGGAAGCCATGAAATCTTCAGATATCATGAAAGCAAAGATCTCGGCCAAGGGCTTGATCGTGATCCCGGCAGCGTTGAGAAAACGCTTTTGTCTGAAGCCGGTTGATATGGTTGAATTTCAGGAAAAGGAAGACCGCATAACCCTTATTCCTGAGATTGCGGATCCCGTTTAAGCGCTGTATGGAAAACTGGCGAGTAAGACATCTCTAAAGGACGGGAATCATCGTTACAGCCGATCCGGAATTCAGACAGATCGAGTCGCTGGTCGATATCCTCTTGCTCTAACCGCTCGTATCTTATGACTGTTATCGCACGTTGTTTTCCCCTGAGAGTCTTCACAGTGAGAAAGAAAAAAAGGTTGCAGCAAAGGCACGTAACATTCGGAAGCTTTTGGCTCCCGGTTAGTAGTAAAGGCCTGACCCCAAAGCTCCCTCGTTAGATCGCACCTGGTGGAACATTCCATATCCCCTCTGCGTCGTAGTCCCCATCTGTCCCCCTGGCGGTAATGGTGATCGTCACCTCATCATCATCAGCACTTATTGTACCATGCCATTCATCAGGGATGTCTCCTAATGTAAACGTTGCGGATATTCCTGATTCGTCTACTACGTCTTGACCTGACGGTTTAGTACCTTCCCTTATCGCATATTTCGCATAGGCAAGATTCAGGCTTGATTTGATCTCCGATATCTCGTTCTCTGCTGTTTGCTTTTTTGCTTCAGCAGTCATGCCAATGTATTTCGGCACCCCCACCGTCGCCAGGATACCCAGTATGATCAGGACCGCGATGATCTCGACCAACGTAAAACCCTTCTGTTCCCTCAATTTGTTTTTCATTGTGCACTCCTCCCTTTGAGATCCCTTCAAAGGCTCTCCTGAGCCCAAGGTTCCCCCACAGGAAGACGGGGACGAATGGAAAAAAAGAGAGGGGACCCAACCGGTTGTCCCCTCTCTTTGAAAAAACTACAGACTGCGGGCGCTCATTAAACCCCCTCTGGTGGAACATTCCATTTCCCCTCTGCGGCGTAGCCAGTATCTGTCCCCCTGGCGGTAATTTTGATCGTCACTTCATCAACGGCAACACTTAGTGTACCATGCCAGTCATCAGGTGTAACACCTAATGTAAACCCTGCGGGTGTTAATTCTGTTTCGTCTACTACGTCTTGACCTGACGGTTTAGTACCTTCCCTTATCACATATTTTGCATAGGCAAGATTCAGGGTCGATTTTATCTCCGCTACCTGTCCCTCTGCTGTTTTTATTTTTGCGTCACCAGTCATGTCAAGGTACTTCGGCACCGCCACCGCGGCCAGGATACCCAATATGATCAGGACCGCGATGATCTCGATCAGCGTAAAACCCTTCTGTTCCCTCAATTTGTTTTTCATTGTGCATGCCTCCCTTTCCGTTATGTTTTTTGGTTTTTTTTCGTACTTCTAATATATCCGACCAGTTGTGCCAATATAGAAACGCACGTTTCATGCCACATTGACCGGTTTTGTCACGGTCTTTTCTGTTTCCTGTCTGGGACACAATTGTGAAACGGACGAGAATCAGGAAGACTGCTACGGTGAGGTTACGTAACAACGAGCAATTACTTCACTATCTTGCACAGGGGGTAAATGAGGTTCGATTTATTCTTTAACGGGCGACTGAAGTCGCCCCTCCCCAAATTACTACTTTATGCGTACGGAACTGACAGCAGCGCAATCACTACAAAATCCCCTCCCCGCGCGTTTTCCTCCACATAATGGGGCATCTCCTACATATTTTGTTGTTTTTTCAGCGAGTGGACGTCTATCCCGTGTTTCCGTATCCGATGCCAGAGGCTGCGCTCCTTGATACCCAGCAGTTGTGCCGCACGTATCTGTTTACCGCCGGCCCTCACAAGCGCCCTGACGATCATCCTCTTTTCAAACATCTTCAACTGATCGTCGATCGATATTCCCTCCGCCAAGTCTGGTGAGGGCTTCATTTCGTCGCGGTCCACTATATTCGCCGGCAGGTGCGCCGTCTCGATAACACCCGATTCGGCTATCAGGGCGGCCCGCTCTATCGCGCTTTGCAGTTCCCGCACATTGCCGGGCCACGGGTACTCCTTGAGATGTTCCATGGCGTTCGGAGAAATCTTGACCGGCCTGGACGCGCCTTTCAGAAAATGATCGGTCAGCGCCGAGATATCCTCGCGCTCCCGGAGCGGGGGCAGGACGATGGGAAAAACATTGAGCCGGTAATACAGATCCTCCCTGAAGCTTCCCTCTTTGACCATCTTTAAAAGATTTTTGTTGGTGGCGGCGATAAAGCGCACATCCACCTGGATGGACTGATTGCCGCCGAGCCGCTCGAAGCTTTTTTCCTGCAATGCGCGGAGCAGTTTTGCCTGCGTCTCGTGGGACATGTCGCCGATC
>CAZOHQ010000041.1:0-7867 GCA_964579455.1 uncultured Syntrophaceae bacterium
TAAGCCCACTAGACCCTGAACCTAGCGCGTCTACCAATTCCGCCACTTCGGCACTGAAAACTATGGAACGCTTATACTTAGACACCCTGATATTGTCAAGAGAAATTACCCTTGAAAATAATGCTATACGTGCTATTGTGCTTCTCCTTAACATGTTAGTTTTCTCAACAAGAATCTTTTCACGGAATGGGTTATGAAAATAATACGAAACATTGATGACATCCCCGAAGAGTTGACCGGTTCCATCGTCACGATAGGCAATTTCGACGGCATACATCTGGGACACAGGGAACTCTTCAGAAAACTCGTAAGGGAAGCCAGAGAAAAAAATACAACGTCAGTGGTCATTACCTTTGACCCCCACCCGCAGAAGATCATACACCCGGAAAGGAGACCCTTCTTCCTGCTGACCCCCCTGGAAGAGAAACTGAGCCTCATAAAGTCCTGCGATGTGGATGCCGTCATTCTGATTCCTTTCTCCATCGAGTTTGCAAAGACAACCGCCGAAGAATTCGTAGAGAATATCCTGTGGAAGAAACTGCGTTTAAGCAAATTGATTGTCGGGTATGACTATGTATTCGGAAAAGGAAAGGGAGGAGACGCGGAATTTCTCAAGGCATCCGGCAGAAAACTCGGCTTTCAGGTAGAAGAAATAGCCGCCGTGAAATCAGACGGCATAATCTCCAGCAGCACAGCCATACGTCTCGCAATACTTGACGGAAATGTCAAACAGGCATCTGAAATGCTGGGCAGGCCTTACGGCGTAACCGGCACCGTCATCAAGGGTTACCGGCGGGGAACAGATATGGGCTATCCCACGGCAAACATAAAATCTGAAAAGGTGATTCCCGCGACAGGGGTCTATGCCATTATAGCCGAACTCGAAGGTATCAGGCGCCCCGGTGTCATCAATATAGGCTACAACCCTACTTTCGGTAACGAAGAGATTTCAGCAGAGGTGCATCTGCTTGATTTTAAAGGCGATATATATGGAAGGAATATCACCATACTCTTTATAGCCCGGCTGCGTGATGAAATAAAATTCAACAATCCCGAAGAACTTGGCCGGCAGATACAAATGGACATCGAAAGAGCCAGGGAAATTCTTTCATCCTGGAAAGAAAATATACCCCATACATAACCGTGACTAAAAGATGAAGATAGGACACCTGCACGACTGGAACATCACCTACGACAGAGCCAGAAAGATACAGAATGATCTCAGGGAAAGACTCGTCCTTCACAACGAAGACATCCCCGATAAGATACGGACAATAGCCGGCGCCGACATTTCCTATGCAAGAAACAGCAACCTCTTTTTTGCGGTTGTTGTGATCTTTGATTTTCTAACGATGGAAATTATCGAACAGGCGTCATCCAGCGGAACGGTCGACTTTCCCTATATCCCCGGGTTGCTTACATTCAGGGAAGGCCCCATCCTCCTGGAAGCCTTCAGGAAGGTACTCCTCTCCCCTGACGTTATCATCTTCGACGGGCATGGAATCTCTCATCCGAGGGGTATCGGTCTGGCATCCCATATGGGGTTGTTTCTTAACATACCATCCATAGGCTGCGCGAAGACACGGCTGGTCGGATCATACGATGAAGCAGGAAATGAACCGGGCGATTTTTCTCCCCTTGTGCACAATGGCGAAACAAGGGGCGCCGTTCTCCGGACAAAAAGAAATGTGAACCCGGTCTTCGTATCACAGGGGCATAAAGTAGGGCTTGAAAGGGCTATAGACATAACCTTTTCAAGTTGCAGAGGCTACCGGCTGCCCGAACCCACGAGGAAGGCACACCTGGCTGTTAATGAGATACGGCTGAAACACATCCCTCACCAAGCACACGCCGGTATATGATAATCCCTGTTCGAAAGATGATGAATTCTAGTCGCTGTCACTCTCTGCTGAAGCGGACATCGTAGATCCAGCTTTCCGCCTCACTTTTTGTGTGCTGCGAATTTATATAAAAAGAAATTCCCACAATATCACGCGGCTGCCCGTCATCAATATCGTAAAACAGCTTTTTGTAATCGTCTATCAGATTTCTCTTCTCCTGGTACCACTCGTTTAACGTATCGCTCTTGTTTTTGAGGACGATATATCGAACCTTGTCCGCAAGTGGCTGCGGACTTGTGACTACGGTATCCTTAGGACATTCCACTCCCCATATATACCCTATCGTGGGAGTTTTCAGTTTCGCGGGCCACCCGGTTGGTTTGAAGGCAACATATATCTGAATAGCCTGGTCATCGGTGTCGGCATCCCTGACATCCGCCCCGACGGGCAACATGGCAACCTTCCATTCCCAACTCAAAAAGGGATATTCTTTTATTGTAACATCCATCTCTTTTTTTATTCCGAAAGAGGATTCGCTGTTGCTCTTCATGTGCAGGGCGAATCTGCCGTTTACGCTTTCAAGAACAAGGTTCGGGACCCCTTTTTTCTCCACCAGTTCCCACCCTGATGGGGCGCCATTTTCCATTTTATTTGAATCAAATCCGGCAATGTTCAGACGGTTATCTCCACCGGCTAAAACCGCTCCCGGCAGAGTGATAACACATAATGCGATAAAAAAAAGTATCACCAAAAAAGATCTGATGCTCCTCATGACTTATTCCCTCCTCTCCTGTTCATAGAGACCCATAATGTCGGTCCGCGTAAAGATGGATTCGACCCTCTTTACATGTTCTTCTATGTTTTCCCTCCCATTTTCCTCTTCACGATCAATCAGGGTTATCACGCGATCAACGATGAGACCCGCTTCCCGGGCTTTTTCAATGGCAACGATGGTGGATCTTCCCGTAGTAATAACATCGTCGAGGATAGCCACTCTTTCTCCTTCGTGTATGTTTCCCTCTATTGAGCTCCTTGTGCCATGTTCCTTGGCATCTTTCCTGACTATGAAGGCCTTGATGGGCTGGTTTCTCTGATATGATATCACAGAAACTGCGTTGGCCATCGGATCCGCCCCCAGTGTAAGTCCTCCAACCGCTGTAATCCCGGAATCTTCAAGCATGTCAAACATAATATTTCCTATCAGGTTCATCCCCTCCGGATCAAGAGTCGTGGGTTTGCAGTTAAAATAAAAGTTGCTCTGCTTTCCGGAGACCAGGGTAAATGGCGGATCATCCCTGTAACGGAAGGTGCGTTCCACTATCATGTGCGCCAGTCTTGTCCTCATTTCGCTATGGTTCATTTCACATCATCTCCTCTGTTTTACTTACTGTTTTCACTCGACCTGTACTCGATTTCTTTTACTCTTCTTATGATATAATCCGGGTCCAGCCGCTCGGTCTCGCGGTACTCGGCTACGGCCATATCAGACCACCCCTTTTTATCATAATACAGACCCAATGTGAAATGAGTCTCCGCATTGTCGGGATCTATTTCAAGGGCTTTCTCTGTCTGTTTTATAGCCTGATCAAGATTTCCCGCACCATAATATGCCCTGCCGAGGTAAAATCGCGTATTCCGATTGAAGAGATTTATCTTGAGCGCAATCAGCAGGGTTTCCAGCGCATTGGTAAAATCCCTGAGGTTTGTATATGCTATCCCCAGACCCAACACAACGCGTTCATCATACGGCCGTATCTTTCGTGCCTTCACGTAACAGGAAACGGCCTTTTTAAAATCTCTCTTATCGGCATAATTCCCGGCGAGATTGGAAAGCGCCTCGAAGAAACTCGAACGTATCTGTATGGCTCGTTCATATTCCTCGATGGCACCATCCGGATCCCCTTTGATGTCGAATATCCTGGCAAGAAAATAATGGTCCTTGCTGTCGGTAGAACATACGTCTATGGCTTTCCTGAAACACTGTACAGCCTTATCGCAGTCTCCCTTTTTGAAATAGATCTCACCGAGGCCCTCATATGCCGAATAGTATTTCGGATAGATCTTGATCGTTTTTTCATAATAGGCAATGGCCTGATCTCCCGATTCCTTCAACCTGTAAGCCTCTCCCAGCTTGAAATAATATTTGGCAATCTTGGGATTAATATCAATAGCCTTTTTATAATTATCTATCGCCTTGTCGTATTTTTTCCTGGAGAGATACTTATCTCCTTCAAGATAAAAAGTTTTTGATGAAGCACAATACGCCTCCGCAGCGAAAAGCAGTACAATAGATAACGACAGCAATATAATCTGTATACCTGTTCTTCTCATGGACACAAACTCTTTCTCTCAAGGAAAACTATGGGTGTTTTAGCACAAATCGTACAGGGACATCCACCGACATGGGAATCGGAGATCCCATCCGTCTGGCAGGTTCGAACTCCCACGCCTCAACCACCTTCATGGCGGCCCGATCCAGGACCGGATGCCCCGATGACTCTTTTACCGTCAACTCGACCACCGTGCCGTCAATCGATATCATTGCGGAGAGAAGAACCCTTCCTTCATATCCCCTCCTGCGAGCAATTGTCGGATACGGTGGAGGCGGATTACGTTTATAACATGGTATGGCAGGTGCAATCACTATCTTTTCGGTCTGCCTGCCGTTATCTTGTATGGCATGAAAAGGGGGCAAGGCTTTTGACATTTTTATGGGTGCAATCTTCTGGGGAAAATCGGGACCGCATCTCTCTCCTGTTGGAATATCCGCTTCTTTTATTACTATTTTCTTCGCCCGCTTTTTTAACGCCTCCTTTTCCCTGTGGAACGCCTTGGGTTCTACCCTTTGTGGTTCATGCACCTCGGCTTCCGATACTTCAGAAACTTCTTTATAAGCAGGAATAAGCGACATTTCAAGGGTTTTATTCTCATCGATTTCAGGAAGACGGGAAATAGCCGGTATACGCACAAATGCCACACTACAGTGAAGGGCAAGGGCAATAACGGCAGCAATCATAAGATCTTTCCCAGACATTATTTACGGTCCCGTACAAGGTTTTTTGATCCAATCCCCGGTTTCTGATTACCAAGCTCTGTCTGTAATGACAGCCCGGATATACCGGCCTTCTTCACCGTATCAATGACCGACACAACCGATTCGTACGACGCCTCCCTGTCCCCAGAGATGACAATCTTTGTTCCGGGTGATTCCCTGTGGAGAAGGACAAGCCGGGAGAAAAGGGTCTGCGCATTCATTTTCTCTCGGTTGAAAAACAGTTCTCCGTTTTTCTGTATCGCGATTTCGGCACAATCTTTCTCCTTCACCTGTTCGGAAGACGAAACCGGGAGATTAACAGGAATCCCTCTGTTGATGGTCATCGACATAGCAAAGAATATAAATGCCACAAGGAGAAGAAAAACGACATCGATAAGAGGTATCATCTCGATGCGGGCTTTATCTGTGTGTTTCCTTGAAATTTTCATCAATACTCACAATGGAGGTCATATTTTAATCTTCTCAAACAGTATCTCCAGGGTGGTGCCGTATTTTTCCATCTCCTGCGTAGTCTTCTCGATCCTGGACAGGAAATAGTTATAGGGAAGAAGACTGAAGATCGCGATGGCAAGTCCAAAGGCAGTGGTCAGAAGGGCCTGTCCAATTCCCGCGGTAATCATGGCAGGGTTTTCCAGACCTGCACCCCCCATCATCTTGAAGGAATATATGATGCCGGTGACCGTTCCCAGAATGCCGAGAAGGGGTGAAAGGGTTATCATCGTATCAAGGACGGGGAGATACCGTCTCATACGCGCGATTTCTTCATCGGCGCTCATGCGGAGGGCGTCTTTCAGTGAGAATTCTCGATGAACGATCCCGCACACCAGAACACGGACAACCGGGTCAAGCGAATCCTCCACACACTCCCTGGCTTCCTCAAGCTCCCCTCTTTCAACAAGAGACATAAACCTGTCGAGCAGATTCCTGTCACGTTTTTTCTTCTCCCGTATCCAGAACAGAACCCTTTCAATAACAATGGTACATGACACCAGGGAGCAAAAAAGGAGCGGGTACATTATGGGTCCGCCCTGATAAAAATAGTTCATCATCTGAATTCCCTTTCACCACACGAGGTTAAAAACCAATCGAGATGCCGCCCTTAACCGTAATCCCCGGCGACGGATAGTAGGTGTCGGATCCACCCCACGATCCTTCATATCCTATCGTTGAATACTGTTCATCCGTCAGGTTCTCGATACCGAAGAATGCGGAGATTTTGAAATCATCAGGCACAGGCCGGTAAAAAAGAAAGGCGTCGAATAGTGTATAATCATCCAGTTGCTCGGAACTGTTATCCCTGTCATTACCCAGATAACATGTCCCGACGTATTGCATCTTGGAACTGAGCACCAGGTCACAGGGGAGAGCAATATCCATCTTCAGATTTGCCATCTTCTCCGGCACAAGAGGTATCTCCCTGTTCCGGTCGGCACCCTCCGTAAAAGCGGTGTTCTGGTACGTGAAGTTTCCGGATACAGTAATCCGCCTGTCAGGCGTGCAGGAGAAAGAAAGCTCAAGACCCTCATGTCTCGTCTTGTCCATATTTTCATTTTTCCAGGTAACACCGTTATATGCGATCTCATCTTCCATGTCGATCCGGAACAGAGTCAACCCCACGTCCAGATTCTCCAGGGGATACAGTCGCGTTCCGATCTCGACACTCTTTCCCGTCTCCTTCTCGATATCATTGTGAAAGGCGTCCGAGCCCGCGTAGCCGTAATATGAAACCTGTTCATCGAGAAAGGGAATGCGAAATACCTTCGCATAACTGGCAAAGACTTTCCCCTTCTCACCCATCAGGTACGTTAAAGATGTCTCATATGCCTCTCCCTTATGCACCTTCTCACTGTCAAAGGTCTTCAGACCGGTTGACAGATCTATCTCATTTCCCTCTATGATTACCCTTTCCATCCGGTAACCCGCACCCAGTATCAGGTTTTCGGCAAGATTGAATTCATCCCTCACGTAGCATCCGATACTGTTTCTTGTCAGGTCGGCCATGAAGGTCATCGAATCCCGTCCGCGATTGTCAAACTTGTCTTTATCGAGAGTCTCGTGGTAATAATCCGTTCCTACCGTCAGTTTATTTGCGTGTCCCAGCAGAGATCCCTCCAGCTCATAACGGGGTGTCAGACCCACCGTATCAATGTCCAGATTATTATATGAAGACCAGGCAGGTGTATTTGTTTCAATCTTTTTATTTCCATACGCGAGATTCACGCTGAATATTCCCACGTCCCACGGAAGATATTCTATCCTCAGATCCGTGTTGATATAATCATTGGATGAATCGTCATCCGAATGGCCCGGTTGATACTGCCTGCGGTCTTTTTCCATCTCTTCCTTCGTCAGGCAGCCCGGCATTTCAAAATCTGTACGATTGAGAGATACCCCCGCAGACACGTTCAGATAATCGTTTACATCATACCCTATATCAAATCCCGCGCCCTTCGATGAAAACTTCGATCTCTCTCTGTATCCGGATGTCTCCTGATTTTCCCCATTCAAGGCATAGGTAACTCTTTCCCCGGATCCGGAGACACTGATCCTTTCATCATGAAGGCCATAACTTCCCGCTATAATTGAAGCTTCAACCGAAGGCTTGCCGGATCCTTTTTTTGTTATAATATTGATGACACCGGCTAGCGCACAGTCACCATAGAGAACACTGGAGGCTCCTCTGACGATCTCTATCCTCTCCACATTGCTGATCGGTATCTGGAGCCAGTTGACGGAAAGCATGTCAGGTCTGTTCAATTTTCTGCCATCCAGCAGAACAAGAGTCCTGCCAAAACCGTGCTCTCCGAAACCCCGCATGTCCACGTACGCCTGTGAAGGATTGGCGCTGGAAGTCCTGAAATTGATGCCGGCTAATCCATCCAGCACATCTACGATACTGACGGCACCTGTCTCTTCGATTTCTTCCGCGGTGATGACGGTGACATGAGCGGGTATCTTGCGGACCTCTTCC
>CAZOHQ010000041.1:7967-10869 GCA_964579455.1 uncultured Syntrophaceae bacterium
GATTTCTTCCGCGGTGATGACGGTGACATGAGCGGGTATCTTGCGGACCTCTTCCGTATTCCCCGTCGCTGTGACCACGACCTCTTCCAGCGCCGCCGAACCTTTCACCCCCTCCGCAAAGGAAAAACCCGCGAAAAAGATACCCGTACACACCACTGCGATACCCACCAACAACTTTTCTGACTTCCTCATAATGAATAGACTCCTCTCCCCTCGGTTGGGAATTATTGTACCCGTCAGGCAAATCTCCTGGCTTGCGGCCTTGCCTACTCCCCACGCCTTCCCATTTCCCCTCATCGGAAAAACAGTGGCACCATGTGGGTTTCGTTCCGCCTACAGTTGCGGGGCAGCGCCGGCTTCCGACCGGCTTCCTTGATCTGACAGGTTTGAACTCATTAATGTAATTCTCGGCAATCCGTTCAACGGATTGGGATCAACCAGAACATCGGTTTCATAGACCTCCCGTATATTTGCTTCCGTGATAACGTCACCCGGCACGCCCAGGCTGTGAATACGTCCATCCTTTAACAACATAATCCGGTCGCAATAAGCGGCCGCAAGGTTTATATCGTGAGTCGCGGCAAGGACGGCAAGCCCTTTTTCCCCATTTAACGCCTTCATCAAACCAAAAAATGCCGCCTGATGCTTTATATCCAGGAATGCCGTTGGTTCATCGAGAAGAACCACCTCCGGCTCCTGCGCCAGGGCTCTCGCTATGAGAACTCGCTGACGTTCTCCCCCACTCAATGTATCTATGTTGCGATCCGCCAGTGAAATGGTATCCGTCATCTCCATCGCCCTGCGGGCTATCTCAAAATCTCTATCCCCCTCAAATCTCAACATACCCAAATGGGGTGACCTCCCCATCATCACAACCTCAATCGCCTTAAAAGAAAAGATCATAGCAGAATCCTGGGGGACTACCGCGACGAGTCTGGCAATATCCCTCCTTCGCATACCCCGTATATTCTCTCCGTTGACGCTGATGTCACCCCCCTCAGGCGCAAGAATACCGTCGATAATCCTGATGAGCGTGGTCTTACCCGAACCATTGGGACCTATAATACCCAGGAATTCTCCCCGGCGGACATCGCAGGAAACATCTCTCAGCGCCCACACATCTTTATATCGAAAGTCTATTCCTGCCATGGTTACAATGGACACAGCTTACGTACTCCTCGTTCGCAAGAGATATATAAAGTAAGGCGCCCCGCACAGCGCGGTAATAACCCCGACAGGCAGTTCCATGCCGGGAAATATAACCCTGGCTATCGTGTCGGCAATGACCAGGAACGACGCGCCGAAAAGGAACGACGCCGGCAGCAGCAACCGATGATCCGTCCCCAGCACCATCCTCATCATATGGTGAATGACAAGACCGACAAATCCTATAATGCCGGTAAAAGACACAGCAACGGCAGTGATAAGCGAACCGGCAAAGAACAGCACAACCTTTGTCCTCTTCACATCCACCCCGAGTTGCATGGCTGTTTCCTCGCCGGCAACGATCAGATTCAGCGATCTGGCACAGCAACACACAATACCGGTTCCGACTGCAAGAAGAACTGCCATCAGCATGATCTTGTCCCCGTCGGCCAGGCTCATATCGCCCATCATCCAGAAGGCGATATTGTGCAGATCGGCATTGGAGCTGATGGAGATGAAGAACATGATAACCGCCGAGAAAAAGGCGTTGACGATAACTCCGGCGAGGAGAAGGGTATTGGAATCGAGGCGCCCTTCCCTGCTTCCTATCATAAAAACCAGCGCCACCGTCATAACCGCGCCCAGAAAGGCAAGCGCGGGAATGCCGAAGGGGACACAGCCCGCACCAATGAGTATACCTATGATTGCCCCCACAGCGGAACCGCCTGAGACACCGAGAATATAAGGATCCGCCAGGGGATTCCTGAGAAGCGCCTGAAACACGACCCCGGCGGTGGAGAGCGCCGCACCGACGATTCCGGCAAAAATGATTCTCGGCAGCCGGATCGAAAAAAGAATGGTCTTCTCGAACGGTTCCATGGCAGGAAAGCCCTCACGCCATCCGCATACGAGACCTTTCGACACCCAGGCAATACCGATGCCGGCCGGCCCGGTCAGAGCGGACACAACCGCCACAATCACGAAAACAATGATCAACACCGCGCTGACCCTGACTACTTTTGATGGAGTTGTGACGACAAATCTCTTCATGACACACCACTGCAGCCGGGCGAGAATGAAGCATGACAACACCGGATCGAGATTGTCGAACTCTTTACGAAACCGTACGGATGGTAAAGCAGGCAAAACACTTTGTGGCACACCTCCCTCGAGGATTTGCAGGTGGAGCAGTCTTCCGGCTCAGGGCACCCTACTCACCCGCCTTCCCACCCCGCAAAAGCGGGACAGTGGCTGTTTTGGGTTTTCGTTCCCTTCACGGCTGCGGGGCAGCGGGGGATTTTCACCCCTCTTCCTCACATCCACCTGTGTTCAGAATAAGGTATCGGGTTGAAGGCTTCTCGAACCGTCAAACCTTGTTCTTGGATTACAACAGGGTTATCGTCTTTATTTGACGGTCGACTGGAGTCGCCGCACTCTTTTTATCTTTCTAATCGTTATTTCTATCTAATATTCTTATCCCTTTTTAATCAAGCTCCTGTCGAGAGGCGCCCCTTCCCAGGCCGCCCTCATGATCATCAGAAAATCTTCGTAATCACATTCTTCGGGGTTGTACAGTATTGATCCGTCATCAAGTGCCGCCTCGGCAATATCCTCCAGCTTATCTCTCGGCACCCTACGCTTTCCGTCTCTGTCTTTGACCTCCTCAAAGAAACGGGCATGTTTTCCGTCTGTAGCATCATGCATGTTCTGATTCATCTTGCGAACATAGGCAACCGCCCCCTCAGATCTCAGGTGT
>CAZOHQ010000042.1:0-10822 GCA_964579455.1 uncultured Syntrophaceae bacterium
TCCTAGCCAGAAACCCATCCAGACCGTCTGTCACACCAGCGATGACAAACACTATAAGGGCGCAAGAAAAAGAACCCTGCATCAGGAGTATAACAAAGACTGGAACCAGTATGATGCGAATGAGAGTGAGCGTATTTGGAATGTTCATAGCTTACGATCCCGCTATCTTACCATAATTCCCAAAATCTTTTTTCAGGGGGCGGTTTCCCTACAGAATCGGGCCCATCGGGGAGACTGAAAAGAGTTTCATCAACAATCTTCCGGATAGCCGGCTCATAAGACTGGCATGCCTTCAATTCAAGCCTTTTTCGAGTAAAATCATAGTGCCTGTCGACCACACGATATCGTGAACTCCATAGATTCGCCCCGGTTTTCGCGTCCTTCAATTCAAGTGAAACAGAGACTGTTGTGGGAGCATAAACGGTGATGAAAGAGGTTTTCCACTCAAGCAGGCTGCAGTACATGACGGCATCCACACCCAGCAACTCCCCGATAATCTCTGGGGAAATATTGTATTCACTGTTGACTTTCGGGTTCCACCCACAATCCGAAGTCAATTTTTCGTCTATCATGTCGAGAGGTATCTTTGGATATCCCTTGATATACAGCTTTTCAAGTATATTCTCCCTCAGGAGCTGTGCCGCCTGTTTGTCATTCGTTCTATTGTCAACAGGCGCCAGGACGATGAGTCTTATACCTCTCTGATTATAATCCCGAACAATTGTATGGGGAACACCGGACGCACATCCTGATATGACACAGGCAATGACACACAACAAAAAGACTGTCCTAACTTTATAAATCAATCCTTACTCCTTCACCATGTTGAGATCTATGACACCAAGGGTTACATCGGTTATATACAGTGAAAAATCTCCGAATTTCCTCCATGTCAGCACATTGGCAAGCCCGGCGGCATTCCCCTGCATGTCAACGTCCATCACTGCTACCCCCGATTCCATCCTTCGCAGATGCACGGCATCCACTCCTTGTATATCTGTTTCCAATGTTTCTCTCAGCATTCTGAAATGGCTGTATTTTTCTATTCCACTTACCACAATCTTCACAACAACTGCCGTTGCATCCTCTTCCGGCCACCTCTCATCGGTGAGGATGCCCAGCATTGCAAGATCATCCTTTATATCCCTCACCGACAGGGTAGCTTGTACACTGACACGGTAGAGGTCCTTTTCCATACCCTCCTTCAGTATCCGGTAATCCTGTATATAGTCCTGCGATTTCGAATAAATATTGTCATTGATAGCATCAAAATTCTCTTGCGCAACATCCTCAGAAATGAACAGGTACATTATCCGTTCCACAGCCCTTTTCATCGAATCGTCTATCGCTCTGTCCCGTGCCGGTTCCCTGTCATCAGCAGATACAAGACTTGTTCCTTCTGCTTCAACAGTTTTAACAATTTCCCGGCTGGAATACGCGCATAACGGATACCACACAAAGAAGAACAAAATTACAGGCAATATATAATAAAACGAGTTTCTCAAAAAGCTTCTCCACCCTGCCGGAAACGGATGCTCATTGCAGGCAGTCGTCATCTATTCGCCCGGTCTTTCCTTTAACTTGTCTATCTCTTCCCTTATAATCTTCTCGGCAATAGAGGGAAACATCTCCCTGGCAACCCTCTCCGTAACCCTTGAAACAATACCGGCAATCTCATCGTCCAGAGTATCAACCGAGAAAACTCTTTTCGTACCTTCCTCAACCACATCCACAAGATCGTAGATCTGGTCATCCTCCGTCAACGTCCTGGTATTTCTATTCATAAAGCAACCTCCCGGCCGTCAGCTTAATCTGCTTTTAACTACCATACCCACACGAACACTTCAAGGGTTTTGCCAATGAATCCGTCACCACAAAAAGAGGCCGGAAGCATACGCTCCCGGCCTGTGGTATTACACTCTTTGAAAAAAGATCTCACTCGAGGAAAACAGTGCCCGAAATTAAAAGCTTCTCTGTAATAGTGCCCCGATATTTTCCTCTGCTAATCCTCATCATCGTAATAGTGCGGCTTCGCTTCTTCCGGAACTTCCGCCTCGATCGAACGAGTGATTCCCTTTGAAAGCAAGATGGAGATCAGGAAGAGAATCAAGATCGCGATGACAAGAATCAGGATAATCGTCGTCAGCCACGCCTGCGCCTCTTTTTCTATCTTCTGAGAGTTCGTCAGCGCCATCTCATTAAATTTGTCAATATCAAGACCCATCCCGATCCACCCAAACCCGGCAGGTTTGGGATAGGTTGCCGTGTAGAACGGTATCGGAGCATAGGCGACAAACTTGGTATGACTTCTAAACTTATAGACTTTATCTCCCGAATGACCTGAGGCCGCGTGTTTCGCAACTTCAGGCAGCGCTGGATCCATGAAACCCAGCAAGAAGAGGTTGAGAACCTCCTCACCCTTCTTCGTCATACTCTCCAACGTTTCACTCGTAAGAGGCGAAACAGGAGTCCCATCCCGATAGAGACCCGCTATATGGTAATCATCGGGGTGCGATATGACGAGCCCCTTGTCATCAACCATATATGCGTAGTTTCCCGTCGATGAATCCGTTTCAAATACATAGCCTGCTTCGGTTGGTACAATATTGTCCGTAAATTTTGCAAGGTGTCTCACATCAAGGGCAAGGGTAATAAGCCCTGCAAATCCCTGTTTATCAAACAGAGGCGTAGCCAGACGAATGATGCCCTCAAAGCGCTTTCCCTTCTCAAAATCAGCCCGATTCACATACCAGCCGGTGAGGTGGGATACATAGACATCCCCCTTGTCAAGATTTTTTGTCTTGCTAAAATAATCTTCTGACTTATAGATCGTATTTCCGGGATCACTCACATCCATCAGCTTGGATTCCGGTACGATCTCCCCGCCGGCAATTTTGACAATCTCCTTACCCGCCTTGTCTACCAGGGCCATTTCCACATACATGGGTTCGAAAGATTTGACAATTTTCCCGTCTTTCTTAATCCAGAGTGCCTGCTTATTTTTCAGTATAAACTCTCTGTACGTCTCGGCATTTGCCGGAAGAATGGTTGCCACCAGGGTGTCTTTCTCACATTCCTGCAGAAAAGAGGCGACATTCTCGGCTACGGCAACAGCGCGCATCATAATCTCTTCCTGCGCCTTCTGATCAAGAACAGCCGCCGTCCCTTTCTTTGATGTGTCCCCCAATTGAAAGATGCCATTGGCTATCAAGAAAGACGTCAGCAATAAGGGGATTACGATAAGCAGAAAGAATACCCTCGATACCGTAAAAAACTGCTTACCCTTTTTAGTTTCTGACATGTTTATCTCTCCATAACGTTTGTTAATTTTGAAGTTAGTTGCTCAGCGCGGATTAACCCCAAAGAAAACTGGTGTAAGGGTTTGCATAGAGAAGAACAAGAGAAACGACAAGGGCATAAATGGCGATTGATTCCGCCATAGCCATTCCAACCAGCATTGTCATCATGATCTTTCCCTGAACACCGGGATTCCTTCCAACCGCACTACAGGCTCCATTCGCGGCATTACCGATACCGGCACCGGCTCCGATTGCCCCGAGACCGATTGCCAGACCGGCTCCTATCATAGCACCTACGGCAAAGATAACCTTTATCAGAGCTCCACCTTCATCCGGGAGAGTCTCGGCTGCAAATACCATCGGTGAAGATAACAACAAGACCGCCGAAGCCGCCAGCATAGTTGATACCCATTTTACAGATTTCCTTAACATTTTTTTCTCCTTTCCTCTTTGATGCTTGGTTTTTATTCGTACATATTGCACAAAAAACTTTTGGGCATGGCTCCTTTTGAAACCGCCCGTTCTTTTGCAACAGACATGCCAGTTATGGCTTCCCAAGCATCTTTCTGCTTAACATTCCGCAATTATTGTGCATATTATATATTCTCCACGCGATGCGGGAGAACATACGAAGATGTCCAGTTTAACATTTCATTCAATTGAACAGATAGATTGAACAAAAGGTGGAATGACCAGATATCAGAATACAGCCATAATCAATGCTGGAATCTTTGTCATTAATCAGACGTCAATCGCCATCCTTAAGGAAAAAGAGAGCCATTAGCCTCCTTCCATCACTTTGGGCAACCCAAGTCGCCTCTATCCACTCGTGTGCCTCTTGACTCCTGAGTAATTGCTCATTTATATTCGCTAACAGATACCCTAATATCTGTTCAGGATGCAAGGCCCGACTGCCATAATGATAAATCCTTATACTCATCAGCCAACAGCTATTTTCACCGGGTAGACCAGGAGATTCCGTGATTTCTATTGAAAATTAGCATCAAGGTCTGTAGTATCAACGCATCCGTGCCCATTCCTTTAAAACTTTCATTTCTGGATGGGAATGCTAACGCAAGGAGTTTGACAATGCAAGAGATACTGACAGTGATAACCTATCTGGTTGTCTGGTTGATCTGTAAAGAGGTTGTGGGTATTCAGAGCGGGCTTGTTACGCTTGTCATCTCGCTTGGCGCGGCCGTGTCCGTTTATGTGATTTTCGCCGTCAGGTGGCATGAAGACAGAAAGAAAAATGACAACAGATAAAATACGGCAGTCTGGAATTTTGAGGGATTATGGACAAGACAGACACTGATAACAAAGGCTTCAAGCCTTTACTTCTTAATATGCGGCTTTCCATCTGGCTGACCACTATAGTTGTTATCATATTCATCATTATCCTGGCGCTTACAGTCAACCATGCGCGCGAAAAGAGTATGGTAGAACAGTTCGGCCGACAGCAGATAGCCATCGCCAGAGGAACAGCCACAGGGATAGAAGATTTTATTTCCAGCGTTGAAAAGAGCATGATAATTATTTCCATGCTGCCGTACATCAAGGAAAACCCGCCGAAAGTTGTCGCACAAGACATACAGATGATCTACGATAACCTGAAGGGACAGGTGGAATGCATAGCGATAAAAAATAATGACGGCGTGATAACAAGAACATATCCCCCGTCCGTCTTTGAGAAAATAGCAGGCGGGAATTTCCAGTCCCTCGACTACTTCCGGGAGATACAGAAAACGGGAAAACCATATATAAGCAACCTGCTGTCGGCGGGTGAAGAAAAGCAAAAGAATGTACAAGACAAATTTCGACCGGTAATTATCGCCATCCCCAAATACGATTCAGAGAACAGGTTCTCCGGAGCAGTTTTGGCGATCCTTTCACTTTCAACTATTGTCGACCGCTATCTCATGTCCAGAAGCGAAACATCATACTGCGCCTGGATAATGAACAACAGCGGCGCAATCATCGCCCACCCAGACCAGTCTTTTACCGGCATGGATCTGGGCGCACTGAAGTGCGCAAAGGCCCACGGAGAGATTCCCCTGAAAGACACCCTGAGGGAAGGGAAAGAGGGCTATGACGAATATATGCTTTCCGCTGTGGGGGGTAGAACAAAAAAGAGCATCTTAGCCTACGCCCCGATTCATGTGGGCTCGGGACGCTGGTTCATCGCGGTTGCAACACCTTACAACGAGATAATCCTTCTGGCGCGAAAGGGTTTTGTAAACATTATATTCGGAACCCTCGGACTTATAATCGTGGTTATTATCGTCGGCATCTCGGCAGCCAACTCCAGAGCAAAGCAACTGCGTCTCAAAGAAGAGCTGAAACGCCTCAAAGAACGCGAAGAGTGGCAAGAGAGACTGTTAAATGAACATAAAACAACAGAGGGTGTCATAGAGGGATCACCGATTCCCACCTTTGTGCTGGACAGGGAACATCGCGTCACCCTCTGGAACAGGGCTTGTTCCGAGTTGACGGGTGTTGACGCCGTTGACATGATAGGCACCGATAAGCATTCCATCCCCTTTTATAAGAGCAAACGACCCACGATCGCCGACATAATCGTCGACTCCGATATGGATACCCTCAAAAAATATTACGACACCAAGAATGTACGGGAATCACCGACGGTTAGGGGGGGGGCTTACGAGGCCACGGATTACATCGCAAATCTTGGGGGGAAAAACCGACACATATATTTTCTGGCTGCTCCGATATATGATGAGAGTGGCAAGGTCATTGCGGCAATTGAAACCATTCAAGATGTGTCTTCGCAGAGAGAAATGGACATCAAACTGGAGGAATATGCCGAAACTCTCCAGAACGAACTGACAGACAACATCAGCCTTCGCAGGGAAGTCGAGAAATTGTACAACTATCTCCACTCCATCATCGATAGCCTGCCGGACAAGATATTAGATCTCAACAGGGACGGAATCGTCAGCTTTGTTAGCAGGGATGTGAAGAAAGATGGGGGAATCATCTCCGAGACGTATGGAGGAAAGCACTTCGCGGAATTTGTTGACGAGGAAAACCGGGAGTTTGCCTTGGCCCGATGGAAGGATGCACAGAAGGGAATATTCACCCCCTACGAAATGACGGTAACCGCAAAGGACGGTTCACGGAGAAACCTGCGGATAATACCTCGATCGATCAAGGGGACCGACCGCTATATCCTCGTTCAGAGGGACATCACGGATTTCAAGGCCCTGGAGGAAAAATTCTACGAGAGCCAGAAGCTTGCCGCCATCGGGCAGCTGTCGGCCGGCATAGCCCACGAGGTCAGGAATCCCCTGTCTTCGATAAAAATGAGCCTTCAGATCCTTGAAAAACGTATGAAACCTGAGGGAAACGACTCGAAAAGATTCCAGATCGCCGGGAGGGAAGTCGAACATCTTGAAAAACTCGTTAATGACATACTAATTTACGCCAAGCCTTCCGATCCCATAAAAAAACCTTCGGATTTAGAAAAGATCATCGGCCATGCCCTCGCGATGACCGAAAAATCCGTGTCGGACAAACATGTCCGTGTGGAGATGGACCTTGCGAAAGACCTCCCTCTGCTGAATGTAGACCCGGCGATGCTGGAACAGGCATTTCTTAATATCTACCACAACGCCATCGACGCGATGGAGGATGGCGGAAAGCTCTCAATATCCGCTTTGCAAGCAAACGGCAGGGTGTTTATCGAAATCAAAGATGATGGGTGCGGAATCTCCAAGGAAGACATGCCCTATATCTTCAACCCCTTCTTCACCAAAAAAAGTTACGGTACCGGGCTCGGGCTCACGCAGATCAAAAAAATTATAGATCTGCACCGGGGCATGATAGAAATCTCGAGCGAAGAGGGACAGGGAACGAGTGTCGTCATAGGCTTTCCACCAGAAACAGATGGAAAAGGTGCTGAATCGGAGAGAAATTCTCAAGACTCATCGGCGGATCTCTGATAATACGACATGGAAGTTGAAGCTCCCCGCAACACGTTGCCGGGAATCTCCGACTGTTAAGGAAAATGTTTATTTTTTATTCACTCGCTAATACGCTGCAAGCAGCGAGAAATGCGCTCGCTGCTCAGCTTATTTGTACTTTCAACAAGGGGGGACATACAAAGCATGTCCAAGATTCTTGTCATTGACGACGACAGATCCATTCGTGAAAGCCTGAAGCTTTACCTGACAGAGGAGGGGCATGAAGCGCAAACCGCTTCCACCGGCACGGAAGGTTTGAACAAATTTGTAGTGATACTACCCGATGTGGTGATCCTTGATATAAGACTTCCCGACATAGACGGATTCACCGTCCTTGAGGATCTGCGCGAAGATGACGAAAAGGTCAAGGTAATCATGATAACCGCCCACCACGACATGGATACAACGATTAAAGCGATGAAGGAAGGCGCCTTCGATTATATCCACAAACCCATCAACGTTGATGAACTGGACATAGCCATCAGAAAGGCGCTGAACACCATAGAGCTGGAAAAGAAGATCAGCGGTCTGCTTATGGAACCATCGCGCGATTTCAAGGTGGGAGATATTATAGGTACCGGAAATGAGATGAAGGAGGTATTCAAGACCATTGGCGTTGCCTCCCAGAACAAGGCAACCATACTGATACAGGGCGAAAGCGGCACGGGAAAGGAACTGATCGCCAAGGGCATACACTATAACACGTCAAGAGATGAGCCCTACATAGCAGTCAACTGTTCCGCCATTGTGGAGACTCTTCTGGAATCCGAACTGTTCGGCCACGAAAAAGGCTCCTTCACCGGCGCGATAGCCAGAAAACAGGGAAAGTTCGAACTTGCCCGCTATGGCACGGTATTCCTGGATGAGATAAGCGAGATGTCCATCAACCTCCAGGCCAAGCTCCTCAGAGTGCTTCAGGAGATGGAGTTTGAAAGGGTCGGAGGGAAAGACAGTGTCAAGGTAAATGCGAGGATTATAGCAGCAACCAACAAGAACCTCCGAACGATGGTGAAGGAAGGGAAGTTCCGGGATGATCTTTTCTACCGCCTCAACATCGTGTCCATACACATCCCGCCGCTGAGAGAAAAACGCGAAGATATAGCACCGCTTGTCGATTACCTGCTCAACAAGATAAACAAGGAACTTCACAAACGGATTGCCGGCATTTCCGACAAGATGATGGACATCTTTCTCAAATACAGATGGCCCGGAAATGTCAGAGAACTGGAGAACCTGCTGGTCAGGGCTGCTGTTGTTTCGAAGGGACAGATCCTCGGAAAGGAAGACTTTCCGGACCTCGTGGAAGACACGGACAGCGGAGAAACAGACATGGTCATCGTCCGGGATGAACCGGAAAGGCCTATGACCCTCGACGAAATAGAAGAGATGCACATCAAGAAGGTCATCAGAGAAAACGACAAAAACAAGGGAGAAATCTGCGAAATCCTCGGAATCTCCCGCCCTACCTTTGAGCGAAAACTGGAAAAATACAACATTACCTTCGAATAAAAACAATGGGGGTCATCCTGATATACGTCAGGCTAACCCCCATTTAAAATTCAACATTGAAGCTCCCCACAAACAAGTTGCGGGGAATCTCCGATTGTTAAAGAAAATGTTTATTTTTTATTCGCTCGCTAACCCCACCGCAAGCAGCGGGGAATGTACTCACTGTTCAATTCAACATTCATGATCAGAAAAACAGGAAAGATTGCCTCTTTTTCTAATGTGCCTCCTCCATCGCCAGTTGTATATAGATCATCGACAGCATGATAAATACCAGGGTCTGGATGGCAGATGTAAAGATCATCAGCACAAAAACCGGAAGCGGAACAAGGAAGGGAACCAGCATCAGGACGATTGCCAGTACGAGATCCTCACCCATAATGTTCCCGAACAGACGCACCGAAAGAGAAATCGGGCGCGCGAGATGACTCACAAGTTCGATGGGCAGCATAATGGGAGTCATCCACCAGACAGGCCCCATGAACTGCTTTACATACTTGAAACCGTGCACCCAAACTCCCACTATATGCGTCAAGACAAACACGACAAGCGCCATCGAGACGGTGGTATTGAGATTGCCTGTCGGCGACTCAAACCCGGGGATAATACCCAGCAGGTTGGCGGTGAGAATAAAGAGGGCAATTGTCGCTATCAGGGGAAAGAACTTGAGGCCGGTAGGTCCCATAACATCAAGCATCAGATCTTTTATGCCCCCCAGAATCACTTCAAACACATGTTGCACTCTTCCGGGATATATGCTGAGTCTTCGCGTCGCCAGGAAAGAGAACAGGGCCAGTAACAGCATGATAACCCACGTATAGGTCACATGAGGTGGGAATGGAAGTTTACCTAAAAATAAAAAAGGATGCATTTTTCTTTCTGAACCTCCTTAGTGGATTTTTCAAATTCGCGCCTATAACCATTACTATGACATTTATCACAACCAGTGAAAGGCCAAGTAGAAGCCCTGAGACATCGGCCGGAGCCTTGGTTATCACAAAAAAAAGCACAATTCCCGTAACAATAAACCGTATATAATATTTTACCATCATAAAGGGCTTTGCCCGATCCGCGTACTTCATAAAACTGCCCCGAAGATCCCTGGAAAGCCAGTGAAAATTTGCTATACTTATCAGACCTCCCAGAAGAACCCCCAGCGTAAACCTGCCCGACAGGAACAGAGAACTCAGCATGAGGAGTACTCCGAGCACCACCCAGTTCCCTACCTCAATATTTCTCTGCATGATGGTTTTCTTAATGTCGACCATCGTCTACGTCCTTGTCCGATCCTTTTTCCTTATCGGGAAAGGTACTTTTTATAAAAAGATAGAAATTCCTGAAACCGGCGGCAACACCTATCAACAAAAACAGGGGGGTAAAAATATTATTCGTCCCCAGCTTCTTGTCAAGATACACCCCGATCATAAGACAGCCAAAGATTGCGATAACCATGGCAAGTCCAAGGCTCGCAGCATATCCCATCTGGAATACCATCTTCTTTTTATCGGCTTTACCCATCGCCGAGCCGCCTATACCATAGAGGTCTTGTGATGTCAATCAATATAGAGGGATCCAATTCCCTTATCATAGCCTAAATCTCGCGTCGATCTTCACTCTGCGTTTGACCGGCATACTGACAATATTGCTGATACCGGTCTCCCTTGAAATATCCGACAGAGACATTTCAATCTCATTTTGAGTAGGCGCTATAAACGTAAACCACACATTATAGTCATAGTCCCTCAGGTAATTATGGGTGACACCCCTGTACGAATTGACAACATTGACAAACTTTTCAAGTCGGTCGGTGGGCACCTTTGCGGCACACAACGTACTCGTGAAACCAAGACTGGCGGTATCAAAAACAGCGCCTATCCTGCGGATAATGCCTTCATCTTTAAGCCTCCTGACACGTTTCAAGGCATCATCCTCATCGATACCAACCAGCGCACCCAGAGTCCGAAACGGCCTCGCGTCGAGAGGAAACCCCTTCTGTATTATATTGAGAATTTCCCTGTCTAAACGATCCATACT